>JAEYWQ010000122.1 GCA_023428885.1 Bacillota bacterium | reverse complement strand
AATATATGGAACAAGGCGAAAGTCACGTGGAAGCAGCACAAAGCGAGGATTTTGCTCAGCCAGAAAAGATTATTGAAAAAAAAGAGTTAAAAGACTTATTAATAAAGGCATTAGAATATCTAACAGAGAAAGAAAAAAAAGTAATTGTTTTATATTATTATGAGGATTTAACGCTCAAAGAAATTAGTGCAGTTCTTGAGGTTTCAGAATCCAGAATATCACAGCTTCATACGAAAGCCTTGCAAAAGATGAGACAGAAACTTGGGAATAATTTAAATATTTTCATGGCACGATAATCTATTTTGTTCAGAGAGGAAGAGGGATGGATATTAACGCGAGTTTTCAGCTAATATGTAAAAGTGATGGGACTTATCTACATTTTAATGCAGAGAATGAGAATGGTTTACCGATTGATATAATTGAGGTTTGTGACTACCTGAATGCGAAACGTATTGACTATGATAAGTTTACTATCTTGGAAGCTATTAAGAACAAAGTAAGCGAAATTAAACTGGATAATGTATCAAGACAAGCAGAAAATGAGATAGTAAGAATTACTGTTAGCCCAGATCAAATGCAGGCAATTGGACGATTTTATCCTCCTTCTGAAGGTGGGAGTTTAATGGATCGCACTCAAATCATCAATGATTTAGTTCGGAATGGTGTGAAGTATGGTGTGGTTGAAGCAAATATCAGTAACTTCCTAGAAAAAAGGATGTATTTTACTGATATCGTGCTAGCAGAGGCTACTCCTTGCATACAAGGGAAGAGTGCCCAGATTACTTATCATTTTAACACGGATTTATCCAAGAAGCCAACGATTAAGGAAGATGGTACGGTTGATTTTCATAAGTTGGAAAACATTAGCCATGTAAATTGTGGCGATTTGCTTGCAACCTTAGATCCTGCTGTGCCTGGGCGCCCTGGAATCACAGTTTGCGGAAACGTGATTCAACCAAACAAGGTGATACATAAGATTTTACGACATGGAAAAAAAATTCATCTTTCAGAAGATGGATTGCAGATGTTTTCCGAAGTAGACGGACATGCAACTTTAGTCGACGATAAGGTGCTTGTGTCCGATTCTTATGAAGTTGCTGCTGATGTGGATGTATCAACCGGTGACATAAACTATTATGGTAACGTGGTTGTAAAGGGATCAGTACGTACTGGTTTTAGAATTACAGCCAGCGGTGATATCATAGTGAATGGGATCGTAGAAGGTGCTTACCTCCAAGCAGGTGGTCAGATCATCCTTAAATGCGGGATACAGGGTATGAATAAAGGAGAGTTAAGAGCTAATGGTAATATTGTGGCAAAGTTCATTGAGAACGCTACGGTAAGTACAGGAGGATTCTTATCTACAGAAGCTATTATGCAAAGCAATGTATCAGCAAAAGGTGATGTTATTGTAGGAGGAAAAAAAGGATATATAAATGGAGGGCAGATTCGTTCAGGAACCATGATCTCAGTGAAAACAGCTGGTTCACCTATGGGTACCACTATGTTATTAGAAGTTGGAGCTGATCCAGCTCTTATGGAAGAATATCATAAACTTGAGAAAGAACTACCTGTTATCTATAAAGAAATCGAACGATTAAACCAAAACCTTCTACTCTATCTAAAGAAAATTAAAAATGGAGAGAAACTTCCCCCAGACAAGCTATTGCTAGTAAAAAACATGACGAATGAAAAGAAGCTGATGGATGAAAAAAGAGATAAAACTCTAGAACGTTTGGATTTTCTACAAGAATTTATCGATAATAACTCTAATGGTATTGTTAAAGTTAGTGATACTGTTTATCCAGGATGTAAAATCGTTATCGC
Source organism: Bacillota bacterium (assembly GCA_023428885.1). Classification (GTDB taxonomy): domain Bacteria; phylum Bacillota; class Clostridia; order Lachnospirales; family Lachnospiraceae; genus Lachnoclostridium. Next base: position 2,558 of record JAEYWQ010000122.1, on the reverse strand, counting down.
GGGTATTGTTTATTATGTTCGTAAGGAAAGTGTGCGTTGTATGTTTAAGCGTGATGGTGCAGATGTTGTATTAACTGGCTATCTTTAAAGGCAATACACTTTGTTCTGAAGGGAGGGATTATTATTCATTTATCACCAGTTGAGATGATCTCAATGCCAACGAAATCTCAGGAAGCCTCACAACAAAAGGCATTGAATCAGCAAAGGCCAGTCAATGAACAGATGGCTTTGAATTCAAAGTTTCATGATGCAATTATGCGACAAAGTGAGCAGGCAGTTGCAGCTACTAAGGCAAATAATCCAGAGTATCGTTATGATGCAAAAGAAAAAGGTAATAATCCTTTCTATTATCAAGCAAAGAAGAAAAAGTTAAAGAAAGATGAGAAACAATTAGATCAAAGTTCAAGCTTAATGAACCATAAAGGAATTGATATTAAAATATAAAGGGGAAATCGACATGACTACGCCGGAAGTTCTATTACTGATATTTGCAATTGTTCTATTAGGGTTAAGTTTTATACTTGTAGACAAAGATAAAAAAACGAAAAAAGTCTACCAGGATGGAATGGATCAGCCGGAACTGTCAGAAGATGATATTAGGGCACTTAAGGATAAAATGAGAGCTACTTTGGAAGATGAGGTATCTAATGCAGTAATTGATGCCGAGGAAAAGATGAGTAAAATCTCAAATGAGAAGATCATGGCAGTGAATGATTTTTCAATTCAACTGTTAGAAAAAATAGAGCAAAATAATAATGAAGTTATATTCTTATACAATATGATGACTCAAAAGGAAGAAGATATCAAAACCATCTTCACTAAGATGGAAACCATAAGACGTGAAAATAAGGAGTTTTTGGAAAGAGTTACAACTTTAATGGCGAGCAAGAATCGAGGCAAAGATCAAGCGACCAAGAAAGATGGTACAACGAATGAGCTAAGTCCTACAACGGACACTAAGAATGAGAAGGATGAAACGAGTGCCCAGTCTACAGTTGAGGACGATGGTATTATGTTTATTGAAGAAGCAGCTGTGTCAGCAGAGACAGCTGAATATACTCACAATGATGAGATTCTTAGGCTGCATAAAGAAAAGAAAACCATTCTTGAAATATCAAAAATTCTTAACATAGGTCAAGGAGAAGTTAAGTTAGTGATTGATCTGTACGCTAAGAAGTAGTTTATAACAGACACTTTGATTATACAAATATCTGAAAATAGGAGTTTTGAGAATGAGATTAAAATATTACCTGAGAGGTTTAGGGACTGGAATTCTGTTTTGCTATTTAGTCATCAGTTTGACAGGTGCAAACGATAAGCCTAGGATGTCAGATACAGAGATTATACATGCTGCGAAAGCACTTGGTATGGTGGAGGCTCAATCCCAGGTGGATCTTACTGGATTATCTCCAACACCAAGGATAAGTCCTGATCAGAATCAGAATCCAACCACAGAACCTACTATTGAGCCGACGGTTGAACCAACTGCAGAACCTATTGCAGAGCCAACTGCAGAGCCAACCACAGAACCAACAGCGGAAGCAACGTTAAGTCCTACACCAATTCCAGAGCCAACACCAACAACAGAACCAACGAAGGCTCCAGAGATTAAGGATGCTGAGAAAAAAACGGTAACTTTAACAATTGTTAAAGGGATGTATTCACGTGCAGTAGCCGAAGAAGCATATCGCATTGGCTTAGTAGACAGTGTAGAAGAATTCGATAAGTATCTGATTGATCATGGTTTTGCAAGTAAGATTCGCATCAATACTTACGAGTTTGAGATTGGTGCTACAGCCTGGGAGATTGCTAATAAGATTACAACGAGACAATAAGAAGAAATGATAAGCTGGTGCATTGATTTACACCAGCTATTGTTATATTGCAGGAATATAAAATTAGGAAGGATGAATATGATGGAATTATGGATTGTTGGCGGCTTAGGTTTGATTGCGCTTGGTGTTCTTATATTTAGCATAATAAAAGCTAAAGTTAGGAAAAATAAAAAATGGTTTGTATTAACTAAATTCCTAGCCATATATATTGTAGCTTGCTTATGTTTCTTTGGGTTAACTCTATTGATAGAAAGATAAAATAAACTCTATTGAAAGAAAGATAAAATAAACTTGACAAGAAAAAAATGGTATGTTATTGTAGACAGAAATAATTCTGGAGGCAACAATATGTGTAATTGTCTATTCGTCGAATATTTTATTCTTATGAGACCGAAGCTGTAACCTAGCAATATTACGTAGAGTTCATTCATCGTAATAAACGCATAGTTACAGACCTTAGTCTCTTGTAACTATGCGGCGATTCAGACATATATTGTTGTTAGAAAAACCGTATTTTCTTATATTTTTGTATAAGAGAGGCGGTTTTTTTATTCCAAAAACTAAAGGGGGATTCGTATGGAAGCATCAAAAGCAATTGAAGTAAAGCATCTATCCAAGGAGTTTCGTGTGAAAGTAAAGAGTAAAGGATTAAGAGGGAGCCTTAGCGCTATTTTTCATCCGATCTATCGTAAGATTAAGGCAGTAGATGATATCAGTTTTTCA
>JAEYWQ010000076.1 GCA_023428885.1 Bacillota bacterium | reverse complement strand
ATAGCTTCCATGGGTGTTCATCATAGGAAAATGTGTTGCTACTATAATTTTATTTGCAACTATGGTTCCCTGCTTTGTAATAGCGTGATTCCCATCAATTTTTTCAACAAAGCATCCTTCATAGATATTTAATCCAGCTGCAATTTTATATAGAAGTTTTAACGGATGAAATTGTGCTTGATGGTCTAATTGAACTGCACCAGCAATTGCAAAAGGTAATGGCAACTGGGTACGAAACTTCACTTGCGCACCAAAATTTAGCATTGCTTGAATCTCTTGTTCTATTTTTTCACGATTGGTTAAAGAATAGACAAAAGCACTCTTTTCTTCCAAGTCGCAATCATATTGTTGACTCAAGTCTTTATATCTTTTTATTGCCTCTTCATTGGCATTAAAATAAAGTCGTGCTTTATCAATGCCAAATCTTGATACCAACTTATTATAGATAATTCCATGCTGTGAAGTTATCTTAGCTGTTGTATTCTTGGTTATTCCATCTCCAATTGTTTTCCCTTCCACTAACATGTAGGGAACATTCTGCTGATGTAAATAATACGCACAAAGAACACCAGCCATTCCTCCACCAATAATCAATACCTCGGTTTTTTTATCTTTAATCAAAGTAGGAAAATTGGGTTTTTGACATGTTGCTGACCATATTGAATTCATATCTGCCTCCAAACTTCTAGCAATTAACAAATTGACAATAATGATGCAAGTCATATTTAATTAATTAGCAATCTATAGTAATCTTTGAAAATCTCGTTAATTTATTATGAGTCATTTTAACGATATTTACACAGATTAAATATTAAATTGAAGGTTTGATATCATCCACAGTTTGATTTCAATGCAAATTTTTGAATACATGAAAGCAAGATGAGCCAGTAAGCTGTCTCACTTGTCATGAAACGAAAGAAACACGCTATGCGAGTTTCTCCGGTTCGCAACAGTCGGACAGAAGAATAAACATTGTTCCTTGTTTATTCTTCTGTCCTCCTTGTTTCGCGCAAATAAAATTACATGTAAACAAAAATTCGCACCGATCAGAATTTCATTTGAACACTAGACTTATTTCTTAGGTTCTTTCATATTCTCTAGCATTGCCTTCTCAAATAAATCTGGGCGATTCTTTTTAGTTCTAAGAATGGATTGTTCTCTCCTGAACTTATCAATATTAGCATGATGTCCTGATAATAGGACTTCTGGAACCTTATGCCCTAGAAACTCCTCTGGTCTTGTATACTGTGGATATTCAAGTAAATTATCTTGAAAGCTCTCAAACTCTGCAGATACATCATTATTCAAAACCCCTGGAATCAGTCTTGAGATTGCATCCATCATTACCATAACAGGCAGTTCACCACCGGTAAGAACATAATCTCCAATCGATACATAATCGGTAACAATCATCTCCAACACACGTTCATCGATACCTTCATAATGCCCACACAGAAAAATTAGTTCTTCTTCTTTCGCAAATTCCTCTGCCATAGTCTGATTAAATACTTTACCTTGTGGTGTCAGATAAACCACACGAGGTTTTTTACTGTTTTCTTTGATTGAGTTCATGATTGTTTGATAAGTTCGATATACCGGACCTGGTGTCATCACCATACCCGCTCCACCACCGTATGGATAATCATCCACGCGACGATGTTTGTCTTCTGAATAATCCCTGATATCCACAGCATTCAATGAGATTAGCCCCTTCTCCATTGCTCGTCCGAAGATACTAGTATTCATAGCCTGATTGATCATCTCAGGAAATAATGTCATTACATGAAAATTCATCAACTTTTCTCCAATTCGTTTCATCGTTACTAATAGCCTGATTGGCGGTAAGTAACGTTAATCCACTAAGCCAGGCATTAAATAAACCATTAATTTCTTGTTTAATACATCAATGGATTTTACACATTCTTCCGTATATGGAACTAGAATTTCCTTGTTTTCCTTTGTTTTAAAGATAAACACATCATTGGCGCCTGTTTGCATAACTTCAATTAGCTCCCCGATTTCAGTTCCATCCTCTTCATAAGCAATACATCCAATCAAGTCACAGATAAAGAATTCATGCTCTTTTAAAGGTACAGCTTCCTCACGTGTAACCAGTAAGTCTTTCCCTTTATATTTTTCAATATCATTAATGTTATCATAACCTTTAAACTTTAATATAGCAAACTGTTTAAAGAACTTTACATTCTCAATCTCTAAGTTTAAGGTCTCTTTCCCTGTATCTAAGATTACCTTCTTCAACTTGCGAAAGCGATCCATATCATCTGTGGTCGGAAACACTTTAACCTCTCCTCTAATACCATGGGTGGATGAGATAACTCCAACTCTTAATAGATTCTCCATTTATACACCTTTCTTTTATTCGTACCTTCTTTAATTATAGGCAATTCGAGGGAATGCCTATAACTTAAAAAATATACCGCAAGCAGGCTTGCGGTATTCATGTTATTGTAGTATCTCTACTACAACTTTTTTATCATCCTTTGTTGCGGCAGCCTTAACTACGGTACGAATAGACTTTGCAATACGACCTTGCTTGCCGATTACTTTACCCATATCCTCCGGCGCAACCTTAAGTTCAACAACGATAGATTTTTCAGTTTCAGTTTCTGTAACGACAACTTCTTCCGGATGATCAACGAGTGACATAGCAATTACCTGAACTAAATCCTTCATTACTCTTCACCTCCGATTATTTGATACCGGCCTTTTTGAATAATCTAGCAATTGTTTCAGTAGGCTGTGCTCCGTTTGCTAACCACTTTTTAGCTGCTTCCTCATCTACGTTAAAAGCGCTTGGCTCCTTTGTAGGATCGTAAGTTCCGATTTCTGCGATGAACTTACCATCTCTTGGAGATCTGGAATCAGCAACGATTACTCTATAGAAAGG
>JAEYWQ010000027.1 GCA_023428885.1 Bacillota bacterium | reverse complement strand
AACTTACTTCCTCTCAAATACACTATACCTATAAATTGAATCATTTTTACTATAATATACATCTTATTTTAAACTTGCAATATCTGCTATTAATTTCTCTACGTCTTCTTCTTTGGTAGCCCAAGAGGTACAAAAACGTACTGCGCTATGATGCTCATCCACCTCACCCCAGAAGGTAAACGCGTAATTTTTCGCCAATTCACTCATCTGGCTATGGGTCAAAATTGGAAATTGTTGATTTGTGATCGAATCATATAAAAATGAAATTCCTTTCTTTGCGAAAGCATCTTTGATTCTTAATGCTAAGTTATCTGCTTTCTTTGAAACTTCAAAATATAATCCATCTTTTAACAAAGCGATAAATTGGAGTCCAAGAAGTCTTCCCTTGGCTAACATACCACCATTTTGCTTTATGAAATAGCGAAAATCCTTCTGTAAGGCTTTGTTTATAATAACCAATGCTTCTCCAAATAATGCACCAACTTTGGTTCCACCGATATAAAATACATCACAGTACTTAGCAATATCAATCATCGTAACATCATAGCCTTCCGCCATCAAACCATATCCAAGTCTTGCTCCATCTAAAAATAAAGGTAACTTACACTCTATGCATACCTTATTTAATTCCTGAAGTTCAGACTTAGAATATAAAGTTCCGTTCTCTGTTGGATTCGAGATATAAACCATACCCGGCTGAACAATATGTTCATGGCTGGAATCCGTCCAGTGGGCATCATAAGCTTCCTTTATCTGTTTTGCTGTGATTTTACCATCACAGCTTGGCAATGCAAGTACCTTATGTCCTGTTGCTTCAATTGCTCCAGTTTCGTGGGCATTGATATGTCCAGTTTCCGCACACAAAACCCCTTGATGAGGACGAAGGATGGAAGCAATCACAGTGGTATTGGTTTGGGTTCCACCTACTAAGAAATGTACTTGGGCTTCCTTAGACTGGCATAACTCTTTGATCATCTCACGAGCTTTATCACAATATATGTCAACCCCATATCCGGGAGTTTGTTCAAAGTTAGTTTCACTTAAAAGTTCTAATACCCTAGGATGAGCTCCTTCAGCATAATCACATTCAAAACGAATCATATTATTAACCTTGCCTTTCTATCACCTGTAAACTTATGTTATGTGTAAAAATTGACTTTATCACATAGCAGGTAGTTTGCTTTTGCGCATACCAGTTCGCGACAGTCGGACAGAAGTATAAATATTGCTTTGTTTATTCTTCTATCCTCGTTTTTTTGCGCAAACAAGGGGAGCTGCAAAATCACTGTGATCTTGCAACATCCCCTTTTTTATTTTATAGGTTACTTATAGTTAACAATCTTACCAAAGTCAGGTTTTAAACTTGCACCACCAACAAGACCACCATCAATGTCAGCTTGTGCGAATAACTCTGCTGCGCTATCAGCAGTAACAGAACCGCCGTACTGGATACGAATAGCTTCTGCTGTAGCTGCATCATAGATTTCTCCAATGCAAACACGGATTGCTGCACATACTTCTTGCGCTTGCTCAGTAGTTGCAACCTTACCAGTTCCAATAGCCCAGATAGGCTCATATGCGATCACCGCTGTCTTAGCTTGATCTGCAGTCACGTTCTGGAAAGCAATCTTAATCTGCTGACGGATTAAATCAATGGTAATTCCTTGTTCTCTCTGTGTTAAGGATTCTCCACAGCAGATAATAGGTGTAATACCATGCTCGAAAGCTTTTAATACCTTCTTATTCACTGTTTCATCTGTCTCTGCGAAATATTCTCTTCTCTCAGAGTGACCAATGATAACATATTTTACACCAATATCAGTTAACATATTTGGTGCGATTTCGCCAGTATAAGCACCGCTTTCTTGATAGAACATATTCTCAGCACCGATTTCAATATTGGAGCCTTTTGCAGCTTCAATTGCAGTAGTTAAAGAAATTGCTGGAACACAGAATACTACATCAACTTCTTCATTGGCAACTAAAGGTCTTAGTTCTTGAATTAATTTAACAGTTTCACTTGGAGTCTTATTCATCTTCCAGTTTCCTGCAATGATTTTCCTACGCATTACCTTACCTCCAAAAATATTGTTATTTATCGTTTGCTGCAACTACACCTGGAAGTTCTTTTCCTTCTAAGAATTCTAAGGAAGCACCACCACCAGTTGAAATGTGAGACATCTTGTCACCGAAGCCTAATTGATTTACTGCTGCCGCAGAATCACCACCACCGATAATTGTTGTAGCATCAATATCAGCCATAGCCTGAGCTACTGCGATTGTACCCTTTGCAAAGTTAGGCATCTCGAATACACCCATAGGTCCATTCCATACAACAGTCTTTGCAGTCTTAAGAGCCTCTGCGTAAAGTTCGCAAGTCTTTGGTCCGATATCAAGACCTTCTTCATCAGCTTCAATTTGTCCACGAGCTACTATACGAGAAGGTGCATCATTAGAGAACTCTTTTGCAACTACAGTATCGATAGGAAGTAATAACTTAACACCATTCTTCTCAGCCTTAGCCATCATTTCTTTTGCGTAATCAAGGTAATCAGCTTCTAATAAGGATTTACCAACTTCTTCACCAAGAGCCTTCATGAAGGTATAAGACATACCACCACCAATGATTAGTGTATCTACTTTGTCAAGAAGGTTGTTGATTACAGAGATCTTAGATGATACTTTAGATCCACCAAGGATAGCAACTAAAGGACGAACTGGGTTATTCACCGCATTTCCTAAGAAGTCGATTTCTTTTTGCATTAAATAACCAACTACTGCAGCTTCCACGTATTGAGTAACACCTACATTAGAGCAGTGTGCTCTATGTGCAGTACCGAAAGCATCATTTACAAAGACATCACAAAGAGAAGCAAGTTCTTTGGAGAAAGCTTCGCCGTTCTTAGTTTCTTCTGCTCTATAACGAGTATTCTCAAGTAAAACTACATCACCATCGTTCATAGCTGCAACTGCTGCTTTGGCATTCTCACCAACTACAGATGCATCTGCTGCAAACTTCACTGGCTGTCCTAATAATGCTTCTAAGGCCACAGCAACTGGTGCTAAAGATAATTCAGGTTTAGCTTCTCCCTTTGGTTTACCAAGATGGGAGCAAAGAATAACCTTACCACCATCTGCGATTAATTTCTTAATTGTAGGAAGTGCTGCGACAAGACGTGTATCGTCAGAGATCTTTCCTTCGATTAATGGAACGTTAAAGTCACAACGAACTAAAACTCTTTTTCCTTTTACATTAATATCATCAACTGATTTCTTATTTAACATAATAAACTCCTTTCAAAGTCAAAGACATAAAAATGGTCCGGTCCAAAAAGACCGGACCTACAAGGTCATGAAACGCTGTTAATATTAAGCTAATTCAGCAAAATATTTGATTGTTCTAACCATCTGAGATGTATAAGAATTCTCATTATCATACCAGGAAACTACCTTAACTAAAGACTTTCCATCAGGAAGTTCAGTTACCTTAGTCTGAGTTGCATCGAATAAAGATCCAAACTTAATACCGATAACGTCTGAAGATACTAATTCTTCTTCAGTGTAACCAAAGGATTCGCTAGCTGCTGCCTTCATAGCTGCATTAACTTCTGCCTTAGTTACTTTCTTGCTACAAACAGCTACTAACTCAGTAGTAGAACCAGTTGGAACTGGAACTCTCTGTGCAGCGCCATCTAATTTACCAGATAATTCAGGAATAACTAAACCAATAGCTTTAGCAGCACCAGTGGAGTTAGGAACGATATTGCAAGCAGCTGCACGAGCTCTTCTTAAATCGCCTTTTCTGTGTGGTCCGTCAAGTACCATCTGATCTCCAGTGTAAGCATGGATAGTTGTCATGAAACCTTTTTCAATTGGTGTTAATTTATTTAATGCGTCAGCCATAGGAGCTAAACAGTTTGTTGTACAAGATGCTGCGGAGATGATAGTATCTGTTGCAGATAAAGTATTTTCATTTACGCTGAATACAACAGTTGGAAGGTCGTCGCCTGCTGGAGCAGAGATAACAACTTTCTTAGCGCCTGCATCGATATGAGCCTGAGATTTGCTCTTAGATACATAGAAACCAGTACACTCAAGTACAACATCTACGCCAAGTTCACCCCAAGGAAGTTTGGAAGCATCAGCTTCTGCATAGATTCTGATTTCTTTACCATCAACTACGATGGAAGATTCTTTTGCTTCTACTGTGTGTCCTTCGTATCTGCCCTGTGCTGAATCATACTTTAATAAGTGAGCTAACATTGCAGGATTTGTTAAATCGTTGATTGCTACTACCTCATAACCTGCTGCACCAAACATCTGTCTGAATGCAAGACGACCAATACGTCCAAAACCATTAATTGCTACTTTTACTGCCATGTTTAAATTCCTCCTAAATGAAATTTTATAATACACTGTCTCAATGGATTAGCCTTCTAATAAGGACAGCTATTAATTTATTTCTCGGATTGTTAAGTTTTTGTCAAACAATCACTTGTCCGCAACCCAAAATCCTTCTTTATTTTAACCAATTCTCCTATAGATTTCAAGAGCATTTTGCTATTTTAACTAATTATTAACACTTATAGCATTTTTATCGTTATCTATCCACATTTTTTGTGCATTATATCCCCATGGTTAATCAAAAAAACCAAATTTTGAAAATGGCCAGATTCTAAAAAAAGCCCTACCAGCGATATTGTACTCTTTCACGGGTCCAACCTGACTATCTCTACTGTCTTTACTTATAGTTCGATTATCCCCTAAAACAAAATATTCATCCTCTGACAGCACTATTTGTTCTGCTGCAATACCAGCATTGGTAATTGGATCTTTTCCATAGTTCTCACTTAAGGGGACACCATTGATATAGATGGTTTCTCCAATAATCTGAACACTTTCACCTGGCAAGCCAATGATACGTTTAATGTAATACTCTGATTTATCTTTCCCATATGGATAAAAAACTATTACATCGAAACGTTTTAATTGTTCAAAATGGTAGGATATTTTTTCAACCCAAAGATTATCTCCATCCTGTAAGGTACTCTCCATAGAACTTCCCATCACAATCGTTCTCTGTAGGATAAATCTAGGAACAATAAATACAGCAAACAAAATGGCGATTGCATAGATCCCCAGTTCAATCACGAGATGCTTCCTCTTTCTTCTCTTTTCCTTTTCAAGCTCCAATTCCTTGATGGAAATACTTCCAATATAAGGATCCTCCATTAAATTTGGGTTCTCTGCCATAAGCGATCCTTCTCTCCTCTAGTGTTTTATGAATCCAAGCTTGTTTAGAGGCCAGATTCGAAACCAAGCCTTCCCAAGAATAGACTCTTGTTTTATTACACCTACCGACTCATCTCTACTGTCTTTGCTATGATTACGATTATCACCAAGGACGAAAAATTCATCCTCCCTCAATGTTATTGGTTCGCTAGCGATACCATAATCCTCTATGATGTTTTCTTTTCCATGGTTATCTTCCAGAGGCACCCCATTGATATAGATGATATTATCAAAAATTTGTAAGGTTTCACCAGGAAGTCCAATGATACGCTTGATATAGTACATATCTTCGTCGGTGTCATAGGGTTGGAATACCACCACATCAAACCGTTTGGGATCATCAAACCAATAAGAAACTTTCTCTAATAAAAGATGGTTCCCATTCGTCAGCGTATCTTCCATGGATATTCCATCCACTTCTACAGGTTGAATAATAAAGCGCTGGATTAATAAGACTGCGCATAAAATAACAGCAAAATAAAGAATCGTTTCTATCATTTGACGAATCATGCTTTTACTGTTCTCATTCTGGTTTTCTATTTTCGCTTCTTGAGGTTCTGATTCGTTCATTTCCTTCCAACCTTCCATACATATACCTTTCGAATGCGTGGCTAACCACGAGACTATTGAAATGGCTGCTGTAAGATATCAACCCACAGCAGCCTAGCATTCATCTATTGCTCTTCATCTATTGCTCTTCATCACTCACAATTTTTACTTTTGCTTTGTTAAGTTCTTCAACCGCTACCGATAATGGTTTGTTACAACCACAATCAGCAAGTGGCTTAGCACCATCAATAATCTGTCTCGCACGTTTTGCTGTTGCTAAAACGATTGAATAACGGCTGTTTACAACTGGTTGTTCTCCTGGCTCAACCTCACTATTTACTACTTGCATTAAATCATTATAAGATGGATGTAACATACATATATCTCCTTTTCTTGACTTACTATCTATAGTCATAAAGCATTGCAGCCAATCTAACAATCAACATTATCGACACCTTCGCGTTGATTAATACGATTAGCAATCGTTTCAGGTAATAATGCAGATAATACAATCTGCCCCAATTCCATCACGATTACAGCTTTACACTTTCTTCCACAGGTTGCATCAATACAGTTTCCATTGTCTTTCGCTGTCTGAACCATACGCTTTATTGGTGCTGCTTCCGGTCGAATCACTCCAACAATCTTTCCTGAATTCACAACATTACCAAACCCAACATTAATTAATTTGTTCAAAGGTATCCCCTCTTACTCAATGTTTTGTATCTGCTCACGAACCTTTTCGATCTCTGTTTTCAAATCAATTGCCTTATTCGATACTATAAGATCATTCGCTTTTGAAAGAATGGTATTCGCTTCACGATTCATCTCCTGAGCAATAAAATCAAGCTTTCGCCCAATGTTTACTCCTTCACTTAATGTTTCCTTCATACTATTGATATGGCTCTTTAAACGAACAGTTTCTTCATCAACACAAATTTTATCAGCAAACACGGTAATTTCTGTTGCGAGAATTGAATCATCAACTTTGGTATCACCAAGAAGTTCCTTTACTTTATCGGTCAACTTCTTTCGATATTCCATGAGAATCTGTGGTTCTCTCTCAACAATAAAGTCTACCAGTTCAAGCATACCGTCTAATTTGAGTATGATATCCTTCTCTAACTGTTCCCCTTCCATTACCCTTGTCTCAACAAACTTCTGGGCTGCTGATTTTACACCACCCTCTAAAAGTTCCCACAATTGTTCTTCATCAATTGTCTGCTCTTCTAAGGAAAATACATCCGGGAACCTGGAAAGTACAGATACCTTAACATCATTAGCGATGTTAAAATCCTCACTCATCTTAGTCAAGCCGTTATAATATTCTCTTGCGATTTCCTGATTATACTTTACACATGCTTTTCCTTCACTATAATCCTCATATGTAATGAACACATCAACCTTACCACGGCTAATATATTGTTTCAATACACTTCTGATTCCTGATTCGAAAAAACTCAACTTCTTTGGCATCTTAATTGACAGTTCAAGGTAGCGGTGATTGACTGATTTTATCTCTACAATCAACTTGCGCTCAGCATTATCCATCTCAAATCTGCCGAAGCCTGTCATGCTTTTTAACATCTCATCACATTCTTTCCATTATATTTTAACGGTATCCAGTACATTATAAAAAACTTTTATCTATTCGTCAAGGAAAATAACTAGAGCTTGTGACAGTAGGCAAGAATAACTAATTAAAGTATACTAATTTCTCTTCCGGTTCCTCTGTCAATTCTATATGATTGGCATACAGTACCGGTCCTTTCCCACCATACTCTTTATAGTATTCTACTCGGATACTAGCAGTAACAATGATCCACATACGACTCTTTAGGTCATCATATAACACAGGACCAACATTCTTTCCTACTTTACATAAAAATCCAAGGAAGGCAACATCATCTGCACAGCAGGTCATAGCAAATCTACCAGGAACGAATTCTCCTTTTGGGAAACGTTGAGTCTTATATACCATTGCCTTAAATCGTATGCTTTTACCATTGTATTGCTTTGGATTTTCCATTGCATGCATATACCATAAACCATAATCCTCATCACAAAGATCAATAAAATCTGATTTCAGGTCAAATGGCAGCACTTCTTCTCCTGCATCAGTTGTTACTCCGTTTGCTGACTCATAGATGATTTGAGCCTTCTGATTTACTGGTTTAATCGATCTTCTCATTGCAATCTTATCAGTAGAATCTTCACAACGATTAATAATAATCGTATCGGAATATTTATATTGTCCAACCATGATTGATTTAAAATTCGTATTATAATTATTAAATGTCGTTGCGTCAATAATCGTAATAATTTGTGCTAACATCCAATTATCAGGCATCTCAAGGTCTAAGAGCTGCTCGAAATCCCACATTCCGTTCCATTCCACCAGAATTCTTTCTGGCTGATAGAAACCCTTCATTCTTTCTAAGAAATCTTCACTTAATTCCTCTTGGTCTTCCACAAGCACAACACTTACATTATTCTTTGCTAATTCAATTTCATCATACTCAACTTCACCTTCTTCGCATACAATAAGTAAGGTTTTTGCCCCGTCTGCAAATTCAGGATTTCGTATCGTTTCTAGTACAAAGGTGCTTTTACCACTCTCTAAAAAGCCATTCACCAAAAATACTGGGATATCCATGTAGTTACCAACCCTCTCTATTCGTTAACTGTTCAGTTCTTTCACAGTTTCTCTATTGAAACATTCTTTCAATCTCTTCTGTCACTAATTTACTTCCAATGACACACAAGCGGCCAGTTATATCGGCCTCACCTTCACGAATCTCATATTCGCCAGGTACCATATCAAAATGGAACCATTCACCATTGCTGCCTGCAACAATACCTTTTGCGCGTAAGATAAATCCAATATTCTCTGCTTCGGATAATTGTTCTAGAATGTTAGTCAGCTCCTCTTTGCTGTACTTTCGTACTGTTTGAGTTCCCCAACTTGTAAATACATCCTCTGCATGATGATGCTCATGGTCATGGTCGTGACCGCAGCCGCATTCATGGTCATGATCATGCTCATGGTCATGTCCGCAGCCACACTCGTGGTCATGGTC
>JAEYWQ010000367.1 GCA_023428885.1 Bacillota bacterium | reverse complement strand
GGCCCTTTAGGGCGAGCCTGAAAATGAAGTGCGGTTGGCAAATCCTTCAGGCGCCTTCCGGGCGCAAGCAGGGAAAAGCCCCTTATAGGGGCAGAGCAAACCACCGGCTAAGCCGGTGGTCATGATTGAATGCAAGTATGATAAGGAGATATGGTCATGGCGCAGTTATTATTGAATAAGAAAACATTAAGAAGCAGGAAGAATCTGAAGCAGAACCAAAAGAATTCTAAGAAACTTTACGGAAAAGATCGAGTTAGTGGAATAAAAAGCTATTTAGGTAAATTCGTACGGCTAAAAGAGGTAGACAATCATAAAGAGAAAGTAATAGGAAGAACGATAGAGATAAAAGAGATTAAGAGCTTTTTAGCATTATTAAGAGACAATCAGTTGACAGGAATGAGTGGGAATGGACATCCAACAGTTAAGAAGATAGAGACTTTTCTCTCAAGTAAAGAAAATCGTAAGGTTCTTATCGTTAATGCGGTAGAATGTGAGCCTGGACTACTCCATGATGAATGGTTACTACAAAACCATCTAAAAGAGATTATAGAAGGTGTTAATAAAATCAAAGAAATACTAGATATTAAAGATGCGGTAATAGCTAGCAAATGTGCAATTCAAGCTCCATACAATGCATCAAACATACAGTTTACTAAGGTTTCAGCAAAGTATCCTATTGGAGAGGAGCATCTACTGATTCGTCAAGTACTACAGCATGATTTAGAGAAAGAATCTATTCCAGCTCAATATGGGATATTGGTTCTGAATGTTCAGACCGTGTATCAAATATACAAGTTGTTCCATGGAACTTATGATGGTGGGAGATATGTAACTCTGGCGGATATTGATCAAGGGGATGCAGTAGTTGCCTATGTTTATAAAGAAGATTGTGTTCAAGAGGCTCTTGAAAACTATTTTGGATATAAAGCTAGAGAGAAAGCTTTTGCGGGTTGTGGAATTATGGAGGCAAATTCAATTACCAAGGATATGGAATTTCAGGATAAGATTACGTTTGCAGCAGTAGGAACTCAAGCAATCCTTTCCAATGAAAACCAATGTAAAGGATGTGGTGGGTGTAGCAGGCGATGTCCTGCGGATATTAATGTGAAGCTAATTGTACAACGAAGAGAAAAGGATTGGAATGCAGATATCTCTGGCTTAGGTGCAGAGAGATGTCTTAATTGTGGTACCTGTACTTATGTTTGTAGAGCTCAAAAAGATGTGGCTTCCTATGTGAGGGGAGCAGAAGCACAAACTGCATAAAAGCTTGCAGATTAGAAAAAATATGAATAAGGAAGAATATCAAATGATTGACGATAAAAATACACAGAGAGATACACGTAAGAATACGAAGCAAAAAATTATATTAGAATCTATGAAATTATTTTCAATACATGGGTTTGATGCAGTATCCATACGTAAAATTGCAGAAGCAGTTGGAGTTGGAAATAGTGCTTTGTATAAACATTTTCATAGTAAGCAAGAAATTTTGGAAGCCATTGTTAGCTACTCTAAGGATTACTTTATGGAAGTCAGTTGTAAACAGATGACACAGATTAAGAATCTTACAGAGTTGAAAATTGCCTGCTTGCAGATGTTTGACTTTCAGACGAAAGATGAGTGGATGGTGATGTTTCGTAGACTGTTGATGATTGAACAATTCAAGAACCCTCAAATGGCAGAGATTTATCGTAATTTCTTTATTGAGCTAGCAATAAAATCGCAAGCGTCCTTGTTTGATAAGCTAATTGAGGAGAAAGTTATGATGAATAAGAACTCTCTTGTAATGGCCATGGAATTATATGCTCCTTTCTTTTTGTACCATATGTTTACTGAAAGTCAGCCAAATTTAAGAGAGTTGTTTGAGAAACATGTGGAGTATTTTTATGAGGCATATGTGATACAAAAATAATTTGTTATATGGTTAAGCAAAGTGATCAGAAGACAGGCGGACAGCTTAGCTGTCCGCCCGTCTTCTTGCTTGATTACAGACTCATCTTGTTACGAGAAAATCCATAAATTGGATAGAATTACATTGAAATGATAAACACTATGTTCTATAATACCATTATACCTAGGATAAATTTAAGATATAGATTTCCGGTGCAGAATTGATCAGGATTAACTTTTTTAAGACATATCTTGTTAATTACATAATTTGTTTTGAAATTTAAAGGAGATGATTCAATGAGAAAGTATTATATCGATAATATTAGAATCCTATGTATTTTATTATTATTCCCTTTTCATACCTGTATGGTGTTTAACACCTTTGGAGATCCATTTTATGTATTTAGCGCTCCGGTGGAGATTTGTTCACAATTCGTTGTAGCAGTTTATCCCTGGTGGATGATGCTTCTTTTTACAATAGCAGGAATATCCTCTGCCTATGCCCTAAAAAAGCGTAGCGTGCAAGAATATGCCAGGGAGCGGGTAGCTAAATTACTGATTCCACTCTTATGTGGAATGGTGACAATTATCCCCTTGCAGACTTATATTGCTGATGTTTTTCATAATGGGTATCAAGGAGGGTATTTTACACATTACATAACATTCTTTACTAAGTTTACCGATCTGACTGGATATGACGGGGGATTCACCCCAGCACACACATGGTTTATGCTATACCTATTTGTGATTTCTATGATCTCCCTTCCTATTATGGTTTGGTATCGAAAAAGAAAGCCCCAAATTAAGGGGAATAAAATTTCTATGATTATACTCATTCCGATGTTTTTGATTATATTAGTAATGACACCATTGCTGGAGTTGGGTGGTAAGAGTGTTGGTGAATCATTGGCATGTTTTCTGCTTGGGTATTTTCTGCTTAGTCATGAGGAAGTACAGGAGAAGCTGATGAAATATCGAAGGATTCTTGCTGTATTGTGGATGGGATTCATGCTAATCAGAGTTATCATGTACATAAATGATATGGGAGCAGGAATAGTATGGGATATAGAGCAGCGCATGCTTACCTGGTTTGGTATACTTGCAGTCTTAGGACTAGGGAAGAAGCACATGAATTATAGTAATAAGTTGACACAGTACTTCTCAACAGCAGTCTTTCCAATTTACTTCTTCCACCAATCAGTATTAGTTGTTGTAGCATTTTTCGCTGTAAAGATGACTAATGTTATTCCATTGCAGTTTGCTTTCATTCTTATCATGAGCTTTGCTTTGACATTACTATGTTATGAAATCTTTCGAAGATTTTCTGTTACATGTTTTATATTTGGTATCAAACACAAAGGTAAATGATAAGATAAAGATGGAATTTAGCGTTATATTCTTCTTGAGAAGTGTGACACAATTAATTCCGAAGATCATGCGGTGATAAATAAAGAGAATAAATTAATGGTTGACAATGGTTTGATATCAAACTATTATAGAAGTATGATGACTAGAGACGTAATTTCATTAATATCTAAGATAAGGGAAAAAGTAAATCAGCAGATTCAGATGGAGATGTCGCAGAAGGGATTAGACGGAATTGTAACCTCCCATGGAGACATTCTCTATGCCTTACTTAAGACACCTAGAATGACAATGACAGAGATTGCTCATAAAATTGGCAAGGATAAATCAACCGTTACAACTCTGATCGAAAAGCTAGTAAAGCTTGGGTATGTGGGAAAGGAAAGGGATACTCAGGATAGCAGAATAGTATATGTAGAGTTAACTAGTAAGGGACTTGAACTAGAACCTGTCTTTGAAGACATATCAGAAAAGATTCTAAACGTGTTTTACTCTGGTGTATCAGAGGATGAGAAGGAGGAGGTAACCAAGATTTTAAGTAAAATCTACGATAATTTTTAGTTTTTATTTATTTAGATAGTTGGACATCAAACTATTATAAAGATAAATGGAATGAAAGCACTTATAAATATAATTTAACAAAATCATTTCATCATAAGTCGGAGGTATGTATGCTAGATTATACAAAATTATTACCGAAACATAATGAAAAATACGTAGGAGAAAACGATTTGTTTTTAGAGATTTATCAAGGGAAAGCAGCTCAAGAATCAGAGAAATGCAAACCACCATTACTATTCGTACATGGAGCCTTTACGGGAAGCTGGATGTGGAGCAAATACATTCCACATTTTATCAATCAAGGCTTTCCGTGTTATGTGATGAATATGAGGGGGCATTACAAAAGCAGAAGTGTGGATATGACTCAGATAACCCTTGAGAATTATGTACATGATGTGGAAGAGATCATTGCAGAGTGTGGACAAACACCGATTTTAATTGGATTTAGTATGGGTGGAATGGTGTGCCAGAAGGTTGCAGAAATCAATGCGATTGCAGGCTTAGTCTTAATAGACAGCTCCATCAGTAAGGAAGTGAATGAAAAAGTCCCTTACTTAAATCCTAGCGAAGAAAAACTTGGACTTGTAATGCCAGCTCCAATAAGAGACGAAGAATCCAGTATAGATGAGTCTTTGGCGGACATTCTTTTTCAAAGAAAGTATCTATCCATGGAGTCCCCTAAGGCACTAGGTGCCATTGCGTGTTGGATCAAGGGAAAGGAAGGTATGTCAGTTGATTACAGTCTCATTACATGTCCGTGTTTGGTGGTAAAAGCGGTTCAGTGTGCGAATGATGATAAACAAGGTAAAGCGACTGCAGACTACCTTAGAGCAGAATATCATGGACTATGGGGGACAACGCATACGGGACTCCTGGTGGGGCAACGATATGGGGAGGTAATTGATAGGGTATTAGGGTGGTTAGAGAAATGGTAGATAATAAAGTACGTGTAAGGAGATGTGTGTGCCAATGTGTGCCAAGGGGACGGGGGGGATTGACACATTAATGGGTGTCAACAATCCCGTCTTGTTGGCTTCTACTTAGATTATGAATTATCCATAGAAATATAGACCATCAAACAATTCCCAGGACGGTAGCTCTCTGCCATCTGGCAACAAACAGTGATCGGTGGTTTTAAGCCAACCATAGTTACCACTTTTTACATCCTGAATATATACCCATTCTTTTAAATCACTACCAACGATAATTACCTCACTTCCTTTGGTGAGCTTGATACCTAAGGTGCTTTCCTCCTTATTCTCATATAAGGTAAAATCTTGGAGTACAGTTACGGTATTTCCCTGCTCGTAGAATTCTTGCTCAATTTCTTTCACTTCACCATTCTGGTAGGAGAATTTACGAAGCACCCTAAAGCATTGCAGATGGACAGATTCACAGTAAGCAGTAATCTCTCCATTGCTAAGTG
>JAEYWQ010000202.1 GCA_023428885.1 Bacillota bacterium | reverse complement strand
GCAGTCTGTAGAAGGTACTATCGATATTAAGACTGTCAAACGGGATGAACAACATTGGCGTAAGTATTATGCTGATAATAAGCTTGTCACGATTCCTATTAAGAAAATAACAACCAAAATGCTGAACGATTTTCTGAATGATTCCATTACCACATTTAAGTTTTCCAGAAAAGAATTTAACAACATGAAAACTATCCTGAATGCTGTCTATCAGATAGCAATGGATAAGGAGATACTATCGGTAAATCCGCTTCTTAACACACATACAGACGTAAAGTTCCGCTCTATTCAAAAGAAAAAGGATGGTTCTAGGCTCTATCTCGAAAAAGAAATGGAAGTCCTTGAAGATTTTCTCTATCAGCAAGAAACCATGGAAGCCTATACGATTTTGATGGATTTCCAAATCGGAACAAGGATAGGTGAACTGGTAGTTCTGCAAAAGGAAGACATGATTGATGGTGAAGTCTATATTCATAAGATGGAGATTGTCGATGAGGAAAGAGTAAACGGAGTATATATCCGCAAAGGTTACAAGGTTGTGGAATACGTGAAACATGATATTTCCGCTGGCTATCGGACCATTCCCTTATCAAAAAAGGCGAAAAAAATTCTGGAAGAGGTGAAAAAGCTCTCACCTGAAAGTGAATATCTGTTTACTCAGGCTAACGGTGAAAGAATGACGAGCAGAAGCTTTAACTACTGGTTGGAGAAATATTGCAGAGATGCCGGAATAACGTTTAAGAGCAGTCATTGTATCCGAAGAACCTTTGCCAGTCGGTTGTATGCAGGAGGCATGCCTTTAGAGGAAATCAGTGTTTATATGGGGCATGAGGATACCGATACAACGAAAGGGTATATCTACAATTACAATGAAATTGAAAAGAATCGTGCCTATATGGACAAAGCATTATAGCGGTTTGAGTACGTAATAAGTACGTAAAAGGATGCTGCACACATCATGCACACATGATTTTTGGACACAAAAAAACAGGAAAGCTTGATTTTACTAGCTTTCCTGCCACTTTTAATTAAGCACGAGACGGGATTCGAACCCGCGACCCTCGCCTTGGCAAGGCGATACTCCACCACTGAGCCACTCGTGCAAACTGTATTAAGTTTCTTAATGCAAGAGATATGATACAATGAAATTAGTGAATTGTCAACCCATAGATAAAACTTTTTTCATTTCTTCTTTTCATATGACGTTAAGACTCAATAACCAGCTATTACAATAGCTGGTTATTGAGTCTTTCATTGATTTCTTTGATTTTATCAGTATCTACTTTTAATATTTTGCGATCATAAGTCATGAGACCGTTGATTTCTTCTTCAATATCAGAAACTTGAGTATAGACAGTTGCACATAACCCATTTTGAATACCTGGCAGCAATTTTTTCTCATAAGTTGCAACAATTGCATTCGTCAGGTCTTCTTTACTCTTATAATGACGATAGCCATAGGTAGAATCACTATAAGTGTGATCAGGTACCCGAAGTGTATAACCACCAAATTCCGATAGGACTACAGCCCGTTTCTCAGGACGAAATTTCATCGCTGTAAAATAGATGTGTAAACTTCGGACATCCCCGCACTTTTGATCAAACCAGCCGCTCGATGAATCAACCAGTCGCGTAGGGTCTAAACGTTGAATCTTCTTAGTAATGGTAACAGTATCAAACTGCCCCCAACCTTCATTAAAAGGTACCCACATAACAATACAAGGATGGTGATATAGATGAGTAATCATTTGCTCAGTTTCACGAGCAAATTCTTGTCTACCTGCCTTACTGGTACGAGAGGAAAGGTGATAATTGTTATCATTGACTAAGGTGGCTAGCTTCGGGAAAATGGTTGGGAAATAAGTAACAAACCATGAATGGTATTTTGAGCCGCCATTGACCATATCCTGCCATACTAACATTCCCAAGCGGTCACAGTGATAATACCATCGTTCAGGTTCAATCTTGGCATGTTTTCTTAAGAGATTAAAACCAAGAGACTTTGCAGTAACAATATCATAAATTAGTGCTTCATCGGAAGGAGCCGTGTATAAGGATTCTGGCCAGTATCCTTGATCAAGAAGACCATTTTGAAAATACGGTCGATTATTTAGATAAATACGCATGATACCCTTATCGTCTGCACTTGTAGCTATCTTACGCATGGCAAAGTAAGTATGTACAGTATCCCTTCCGTAGGTAATGGTCGCTTGATATAAAAATGGATGTTCTGGTGACCAACTCTTAAAATTTGGAAGTGGAATAATCGTATGAGCATCTAAGTCAAATAGCTCATAAAAGGAACCGACATCATCATGAATTGTTATCCTTCCAACCATGTTCTCATTAGTAGGAGTCCCACCAATTGCTAATTGAATGTCTACGGTACTGTCATCATATTGAGGAGTTATTTTTATGGATTGAATATAAGTAACTGGTACACATTCCATAAATACTGTCTGCCAGATACCACTTTGAGCGGTATAAAACATACCACTATTTTTAAGCTTTTGCTTGCCACGAGAATGATATGAAGTATCGCTAACATCGCGAACAAGAACCATAAGGTCATTCTCGCCTTCTGTTAAGAAATCAGTGATATCGGCATGAAATGGAAGGTAACCACCCATGTGCTTTACAACAAGTCTCTTGTTAATATAGACTCCACAGTACTGATCAACAGCTCCAAACTGAAGCAATACTCTCTCACTCATATCAGATCTTGGATCATGAATTGTTCTATGATACCACAAAAATTGCGATGGTAGTAATTTGCGATTCACACCTGAGAGATCACTTTCTGGTGAGAAGGGAACAACAATCTGTCCATCAAATGCATGCGGCATCTTCTTATCATTGGTAATTGCATAATCCCAGTATCCATTTAAATTTATATAGCTATCACGTTGTAATGTTGGTCTAGGATATTCTTGCAAAGGATGTTCAAAAGATAGATTTTCAGAAAAAGAAGTTTTAAGCCCCATAAATACCCCCTTATTTAGCTGATAGTATATCATAAACAAGGTTGAAATACCATTAGCAAAAGCGTAAATCACCAGATGAAATGTGTGAATATTCGATATATTATTTTATTAAGTAACTGATGTGTAAGATGGATTTGAGAATTCACATGCATTGTCTGCTAATAGAACAGGAAAGAGTTTCATAAAAATGTCAGGGTGAAGTTCCCAGTATAGTTTCTCAAAGATATCAGAAACCGAGGCAGAATTATTCGTTTCTTTGGGAAGGCAATCATAAACTGCGATTTAACAAAGTGTATGGTTAAGAGCACCTTTCCACCTATTGTACCTATGACAGAATCTAATTCCACTAAAGGTAAATCAGGATATTCATTCTGAAAAATTTGAAAATCTTGATATGTACGATTAATACGGCATGTCTTATCTACTTTAAAAGAATCATGTTTGCTTTTTCTGGTACGATATCTCACTTTACGAGGAAGATCTATGTTTCTAGCAGTGAAAATACCAGCCTCAATGTAGTTATAAATACACTTTTCAGAAAGCATAATAGTATCTAATTTAGTGGAAAAGATGTGGTGAATTGATTGTCCTTTTTGCAATAGAGGAGAAATCACAGAGTCAAGATAAGCAACTGTTTCTTCTGAAATGGCAATACCAGAGCGCGATTCTGAACGTACTTCCTCATATTCTTTTTGAGCACTCGTTGCAGAATATAAATGTTTTTCCAATGTGCAACTAGGTCTTTTCTTACATCCGTTACAAACATAAGGTGGAGAAAGAAGAAGGGAACACTCTTGCTTTGTATAATCTTTGCAGTAGAGATAGCACTTGCTACAGTTTTGGCAGCGTTTATTTCGGCAGTTTGGATCGTTGCAAAGGTGCTTCAATGAACAGGAGGAACGAAGGGGACAGTTATTAAATGTATTTCCTAAGCATCCAACCTTTTTAAAGATGATATGAGACCTAACTTCTTTTGAAATAGTCGTACAGTCTCTATTTAATTCTCTACCTATAGATTTAAAAGAAGAATGATTAGTTAGTAGTTTTTCAATTATTATACGATCTGACAAAGATAAGTGTTTATTGATAGCCATAATGGTATCCTCCTATATACCAGCATCACAAGAATAGAATACCATAAATTTGAAAGAATAACTTCCACTATTATATTTGAATAAATAACTTCCACCTAGAACATCTGTAGGGGTTGTAATAAATTTTGCAATTCACAGAAATAGACTTTTGAAGTAAATTCTATTATAAGTAGTTGACAAATGATCTTTTTTCATGTATTATAACTCTTGCGTTGGTTAACGCAGCATATCAAATGCACGAGTGGCTCAGTGGTGGAGTATCGCCTTGCCAAGGCGAGGGTCGCGGGTTCGAATCCCGTCTCGTGCTTAATGGAAAAGTGCAGGAAAGCTAGTAAAATCAAGCTTTCCTGTTTTTTTGTGTCTAAAAATAATGTGTGCAGGATGTGTGCAACATCCTTTTACGTACTGGGACTGCTATAATGCCTTGTCCATAAAGGCACGATTCTTTTCAATTTCGTTGTAATTGTAGATATAGCCTTTCGTTGTATCGGTATCCTCATGGCCCATATACACACTAATTTCCTCTAAAGGCATGCCCTCTGCATACAACCGACTAGCAAAGGCTCTTCGGATACAATGGCTGCTCTTAAACGGTACACCTGCTTCTCTGCAGTACTTCTCCAACCAGTAGTTGAAGCTTCTGCTCGTCATTCTTTTACCGTTAGACTGTGTAAACAGGTACCTACTGTCAGGTGAAAGCTTTTTTACCTCTTCCAGAATCTTTTTTGCCTTTTTTGATAAAGGAATGGTCCGATAGCCAGAGGAAATATCATGTTTCACATATTCCACAACCTTATAGCCTTTGCGGATATATGTTCCGTCTACTAATTCCTCGTCCACAATCTCCATCTTATGAATATAGACTTCATCATCCTGCATATCTTCCTTCTCAAGGACAACCAGTTCACCTATCCTTGTACCGATTTGGAAATCCATTAGAATCGTATAGGCTTCCATAGTCCCTTTCTGATAGAGAAATTCTTCAAGGGGGTCTTTTTCTTTTTCAAGATATAGCCTGGAACCATCTTTTTTCTTTTGAATGGAGCGGAACTTAACATCTGTATGTACGTTAAGAAGTGGATTTACCGATAGAAGTTCCTTATCCAATGCAATCTGAAAGACTGCATTTAAGATTGTTTTCATGTTGTTAAATTCTTTTCTGGAAAACTTAAATGTGGTAATGGAATCATTCAGAAAATCATTTAGCATTTTGGTTGTAATTTTCTTAATGGGAATCGTGACAAGCTTATTATCAGCATAATACTTACGCCAATGTTGCTCATCCCGTTTGACAGTCTTAATATCGATAGTACCTTCTACAGACTGCATTCCTCGCTTTTCTACCCACATTTCGTATAAATCGTTGATAGTATAATCACGTTTACGGTCATTGTAATAATCATAAAGCTTACTAATCAGTTCTACATACGATGGTGCGGCTATCTGCTGTCTTTCCTCGTCTTCTTTCCTTACGGTGGTTATAAAACGTCCATCCTTACGGGAGCTAATAGAATATGGATGACGCTCTTTTACATAGTTTTCTTTGGTCATATTTATTTTTATTGCGACTTCTGTTGCATCCAAGATACCACATTCATAAGCTTCCTGCAAGATAGATAATGCATCAAGCATAATAATGTGACCTCCTGTTA
>JAEYWQ010000189.1 GCA_023428885.1 Bacillota bacterium | reverse complement strand
CAATCATAAACTTCCCGAAGGCTTCATCATTATTACAGCAGGAAATCCACCGGAATATAATAAGTCCGTACGAGAGTTCGATGTGGTAACTTTGGATCGTGTGAAGAAGCTGGACTTAACTTATGACTATGAAGTTTGGAAGGAATATGCCTATAAGGCAAAGATTCATTCTGCCATCCTCTCTTATCTGGATTTGAGATTAGATCATTTTTATCAGATGGAAAGCACTGTGGATGGTAAAAGGTTTGTTACTGCCAGAGGCTGGGAGGACCTAAGCATTATGATCTTAACTTATGAGCAGTTGTCTTTACCTGTTACGAGAGAGATGATCTTAGGATATATTCAGCATGATAGGATTGCTAAGGACTTTGCCACTTACTATGAATTATATCGGAAATATCAAGAAGATTATAAAATTGAAGGAATCCTTAGCGGTGATTATCAAGAAAGTATCATCGACCGCCTAAAAGTTGCACCATTTGATGAAAAGGTAAGTGTGATTGGCCTGTGCTTAGGAAAACTTGCTCAAAAGTTTATCAAGTCTTATCAGTTGGATTCATATATGGAAGAGCTATATCTACAGGTGAAAAAGCTGATCGCAAATCTTCAAGAAGGTCAGCAGGTCCTGGAGAAAGTGAAAGAACGCTTGCTAAGTTACAGCGAATATTATAAATTACAAAAAGAATCCGGATTATTAGAACAGGATAAACTGATTGTGATGCAAGAGGTGATTCAAACATTAGAGCGATATCTATTTACCCTGACTCAGCAAGGAAATATTGATAGTCTTGCGGCCATCGAACTTATTAAATCTATGTTTGGTGAGGAAAGTAGTGAAAGAGAGAGCTTAATCGATGAGACAAAAGAGGCCTTAGAGAATGGATTTGGCTTCTTAGAAGTAACCTTTGGTGAGAGTCAGGAGATGGTAATTTTTCTTACCGAATTAACAGCCAATTATTACAGTATGAGATTCATTCATGAGTACGGTTGCGATTCTTATTTCCGATATAATAAGGGATTATTGTTTCATGAAAAGAGAAAAGAAATACAAGAGGAAATTAAGCAACTAGATTGGAATTAGGGCTGAAAGAAAATAAACAAATGAGAGGACTGCTATAGACTGCTTCTTTCAACCTAACTAAATATGGCAGTATGAAATGGGTATAACAATGAAATCAATACACAAAGGTATTCTATGTATCATAGCATCCGCATTTTTCTTTGCCTTAATGAATGTGTTTGTTCGGATATCAGGGGATTTGCCTTTTATTCAAAAGAGTTTTTTTCGTAATTTTGTAGCCTTAGTTTTTGCTTTTATCGTTATCAAAAGACAAGGGGAAGAATTTCGGTGCAAGAGAGAAAATATAAAGTTTTTACTACTTCGGTCTGCGTTTGGTACCTTGGGGATCCTATGTAATTTTTACGCCATTGATCATCTGGTCTTATCAGATGCTTCCATGTTAAACAAGATGTCACCCTTCTTTATTATCATCTTAAGTTATATATTCCTGAAAGAAAAGATAAATTTGATGCAGATATCTGCCGTTATCTTAGCATTCGTAGGAAGTATATTCATTATTAAACCTACGTTTTCCAATATGGATCTGTTTCCGTCCTTGATTGGATTACTAGGAGGCTTTGCTGCGGGGGCTGCTTATACAGCAATACGACATCTGGGCAACCGTGGACAGAAGGGACCCTTTATTGTATTTTTCTTTTCTGCCTTTTCTTGTTTAGTAACATTACCTGTGATTTTGTTCACCTTTGAACCAATGACTTTACAGCAATTTGTATACTTGTTGCTGGCAGGCGGGGCAGCAGCAGGTGGACAATTTACCATTACTGCTGCCTACGCGTATGCGCCAGCTAAGGATATCTCGGTTTATGACTATTCCAGTGTTATTTTCTCAGCAATTCTAGGATATTTTATCTTCGCTCAGGTACCAGATGGGCTTAGTATCATAGGTTATGTGATTATCTGCTCCACAGCGGTTTGGATGTTTTACTATGGATCTAGAAAGTAGATTATGCTTCTTGTGCTTTTTTACGAGAGATTACCAAAGCGACACCAAAGATCACGATTGCAAATATAAACTGGATTCCAATACTAAATAAAACGTTGTCTAAGCTCTTTCCTTCTAAGATACGGTTTTTTGCAATACTTTCAATTGCTTGCGTATACCAGTAAGTAGGTAGAAATTTACTGATTATGATAACTTTATCAGGCATAAGTGACAAGGGAACGAAGACACCACCTAAAAAGTTTAAGATCAGTGAAATACTAGTGCTATAGATTGATACATGTTCCCCTTTTTTACTAATAATCCCGGCAAGAAAGCCGACACTCATCGCTACAATAAGAAAAGCAAAGGCATTTAAGACTAAATACTTATACAAGGGATTGCTTAACATATCGGTGCCATGTAAGAACAAAGGAATCACCAATAGGATGAGTAAGACGCCAAAGCTTACGATAAAACTAGCGATTGATAGTAGTAAATTACGTTTCTTTAGGGAAAGGGCCGAACAAATAGTACGTTTCTTAAGGTCTTCTTGATTGAAAACTAGTAGTATAATACCAAGAGTACCGATTAAGATAGCCAATAACGGGTATGGCATAAGTGCAAAGAAGTTATAATATTTCGGAATAATCGTTGTTGTTGTTTCTTCCTCTTCGATAGTTACCTTGCTACTTTGATCCACAAGTAAAAGAGCTTTACTCAAAGCTTCCTGTGGCTCAATACCAAGTGTTAAGTAATTTCTTAATAACATCATCAGCTGTTCTATTTGCATGTTCACATAGATTCCAGACATAGAGTTTGGGACTTCGATACTTTCACATTTCACGTCTTTTCCAGCAATTAAATCTTGCTCAAAGTTTTCTGGGATGATTAAGATATATTCGATATTACGAAAGAATAGCTCATCCTGGAAGACTTCTTTACTATCTTTTATATCTTCTAGATTATGAATGCCATCAAGATATTGATAAATACCCTGGCTGGTTACACTATGATCGCGATCAATAACTGCCATATCTACTTTGGAACTCACAAAAGCTGTTATTTCCTTGTTTGGATTATTTTGTGAAGACAAAGAACTGATGACTACAGCTACAACAATATAGATAATCACGGAAAACTTATATTTGGAAGTAATCTTAAAAAACGCATTAAATACTTTCATACTTTTCTCTCCTTACTAGTATAATACTGCCAGTCAACAGGATAACTGAGATGATGATCAGCGATATTAAACTTTGATAAAAACGACTATAGTCATCAAATACGGTAAGGCTATAAAAAGCATCCGTAATTAAAGCAGCAGGATTGATTGCATTTAAGATTGGAGCATTCTTTTGAACAACATCTTTCATATTGGAAAACATCAAACCACTGAGGAAACTCATAAGCAAGCTGACGCTAGTAAGAACTCCTTCTTTGGCTATTTCAGAAGTTTTAAAAGCAATTCCAATAAATTGCCCAAGGCTGATTCCGATGATACTTCCAATCAAGCAGACTGTAAAATAAGCAAGGGGCTGTTCTCCAATGTTAACACCTAAGACAAAGCGCAGATATACCCAAACGATTACTAATTCACTAAAGTGAATGGTTAGGGCTGCAAGGGAATCTGCACATACCAAGTGAAACTTACGACTGGCGGAAACGCATCTTCTGGCAGCATTTGCTGATAAGTTTGCCTGGATATCTCTTGCATTTTCAAGGCCTAGGTAACTACCGAAGAGACAAACCATAGCAATCAAGGCATAAAAGTATTGATTCATCGGATCGATATCATCGCCATTTAAAGAAATGGTTTTTATGAAGCTCTCGCTATTTTGGATAGCAGCAGCTGCTTGATTGATAGAATCTGGGTAGTTTATCAATATATCTTGAATGAAACTTTCATTACGTAGATAGATATCTAAAAACTGTTTTAGTACACTAGTTTCAAAATTTGATCCTGATACAATAAGTTCTCTGATCGAAGAATTCAAGATAATTCCATCGACTTTTTCATCCTTTAGAAGTTGTTTTCCTTCTTCCAAGCTAACTTCTTGAACTTCAAACATCTTATCCTCATTTTGATAAGATACTTGTTTCACCATAGTTAGGAATTCATTGGCATTGCTAGCAGCAGAGTCGGTTACTACTGCGACCGGAATCACGCGAAAACCCTCGGCTTTTGACATGGCACCCCCAAATGTTGCCTGAAATAAGGTTCCTAATAGCATAGGGAAGATG
>JAEYWQ010000081.1 GCA_023428885.1 Bacillota bacterium | reverse complement strand
GATGTTGACACATAACAATGTCATCATCCTCGTCTTCAAGCTTGCTTTTTTTACTAATTATATTGCTTCTTCATCTCAATGACAAGATAATGAGATGTTTCTGTAGCCTGAATGTGGATCGATTCTTCTACAATTTCCAAAGCATCCTTTTCATTTAAAATGATATCGTTTATCTTTGAATTTCCTTCCACTTGAACTAAATATGCCTGCCGATTTTGTTCAACGTCAAATACAATATCCTTTTCTTTCGTCAATTCTAATACGTAGATATTGACATCCTGGTTAATTTTTACATTAGCTGTTCCATCC
Organism: Bacillota bacterium; assembly: GCA_023428885.1. Taxonomy (GTDB): domain Bacteria; phylum Bacillota; class Clostridia; order Lachnospirales; family Lachnospiraceae; genus Lachnoclostridium. Next base: position 3,349 of record JAEYWQ010000081.1, on the reverse strand, counting down.
TTACCTGATACAATGTGAAGCCAGCAATCTTTTCTTTGATCCCATTCAAACAAATAGTCTCCATAATTCGGAGTATGGTTTCTCTTATCAGGAAAAATCCAAATTTGTAGTAATCGAAGAAGATTGGGTCCATAATTATGTTCGCTGTGGAATACTCCTGTTCCAGCACTCATATATTGTACCTGCCCACGTGTCAACGTTCTTTGGTTACCCATGCTATCCGCATGTGTAATCTCACCGTCAACTACATAAGAGATAATTTCCATATCCTTGTGGGGATGGGTATCAAAACCTGTGCCAGGTTCAATTAAATCATCGTTGATTACACGTAAGACTCCGAAGTTGATATTCGTAGGGTTAAAGTATTCTGCAAATGAAAAATGAAATATACTTCTAAGCCATCCAAGATTACTTTTACCCATATTATTCTTGTCAATTTTTCGTAACATGATATCAGCTCCTTTCTAAGGAGAGGTAAACTCTTAAGCCGACCTTTATTTAAACAACTTAACATGTTCCTCTTTTATATTAAATTGCTTTGCATCTGGTTTTACTACTGGATTTCCAAAAGGCATCTGAGCCATGATCTTCCAACTCTCAGGAAGGTTAAATTCTTTCTTTACTTGGGCTTCAATAAGCTCATTATAGTGTTGAAGTGATGCACCTAATCCTTGTGTTTCTAATTCCGTCCATACTACCATCTGAAGCATACCACTTGATTGTTGTGACCATACTGGGAAGTTATCTTTATATAGAGCAAATGCTTCTTGTAAAGACTTAACTACATCCTGATCTTCAAAAAACACAATTGTTCCATATCCGTTCTTAAAAGCGTTGATCTTTTCTTCTGTAGATTGGAATGAATCCGCTGGAACAATCTTTCTTAGTGCTTCCATAGTAATATCCCATAAACGGTTATGCTGTTCCTTTAATAGAATTGCAACTCGGGCACTCTGGGAATTAAATGACGATGGAGTGTACTTCACCGCTTCCATTACAAGCTCATATATACTATCATCGGATACCTGAACTTCTTTATTGATGCCATAATATGTGCGTCTTTCCTTTACTGCTTCTAAAAATTCTTTCTTCATGAATAATCCTCCTTATTATGATTAATTACATCTTGTAAGTGAAATAAGTGTTCCATCGTTTCTACTTTATGAGTGTCTTCTAGGCCATCGAATAACTTGCATAGATACTCTTTATGTTTGGGAAACACTTCGGTTATTAGGTTTTCACCTTTCACAGTTAAACATACATAAAATACTCTTTTATCTTTTTTACAGTTCTTTCGATACACAAGGTCTCGTTTCTGCAACTGATTGATAACATAAGTTATGGTACCACTTGTAACTAAGATCTTATCTGCGATCTTTTGTACTGGCTGTTCTCCTTTATGATAAAGCATCTCTAATACACCAAATTCACTTAGAGATAAGCCAAACCCTTGAACATTTTTTTCGATTTTAGAAAACATGGAATTATATAGTCTTGCTGTAGCTATAACCAATTTTAGATTAACATCACTCATATCATCACCCTATTTCCTACTAAATCTATATGCATATAATAAAACAAAAATATCTTGATGTCAAGATATTATTTAATAATTTGCAAATTATTATTAGTAAGCAAGATAAGTCAGAAAGCTGCCTCTCTTGTCATGAAAAAAAGCCAGAAGAATACTCTTCTGGCTAAGGTATCTATATTAGCTTAATCGATCCCGATCAGTAACTTTATATCCGTTATTTTGTAGGTGATTGTTAATCTCAGCCTCTGATGTCTGGTCATCAAAAGTTACTTCTAGATAGTCTTTCCCTGTGCTTAATTCTACACACTTTACTCCAATGATGCCTTCTAGCTGATTTCTTACTCTATCCTGAGTTTCTGGAAACTCTAAACCATCAATATCTACTCGCATATGATACATAGGTCAATTCCTCACTTTATCTAGTATTTTCATACGTTTAGTATCTGAGATTTTCATGTATTTATTCGAGTGATTTTTAACATATATTTTCTATTAGGTTCTATTAGGTTCTTTTAGCTTCTATCAATTTCAATTCAATCATTGCTTTATAGATTCCATCACATTCAATAGAATCAGTTACCATATTCGCAACTGCTTTGGCTTCTGCTACACCATTTCCCATAGCAACACCGATTCCAGCATATTCTAACATCTCAAGGTCATTAGGACCATCACCAAAGGCAATAGTATCCTTTTGATTCATGCCAAGCGCGTCAACAATCACTTGCATTCCATATGCTTTGTGAGTTCCTGCATAGCTAATTTCACCACTGCTTTCCTCAGGTTCTTCAAAACTAGTGGCTGTTACGCTAAACTCTGGTCCCAATATGTCTAAGACTTGTTGTATTTTTGCAATGGAAAAAAAATAATTAACTTTTTCAACATCAGACCGTTCTCGTAGATTTTCATCAATCTTCATATCCCCAAAGACTTTACGAATCTGAACTTCGTCCATACCATATTGTTCCCGGAAGATGCCTTGTGCTTCATCATAGCAGTGAGAATTCATAATTATTTGATCTCTAGTCTGAAGCATATAAGTAGTTTGAATTAGCTCAAACAAACTTACTACTTTTTTTAGATCTTGTGCTTTTAGAAATATCTCACTTAAAACCTCTCCATCAAGCTCAACATAAGCTCCTGCTCCACCAATGATCCCATCAAAACCAAACTCTAATAACCATGGGTATATCTGACACCGGCTACGTCCAGTACATAAAATAATCTTATGCCCTCGTTTCTTTGCTAAGTTCAAGGCCTCCTTCGTTGAGTCTGGCATTTTACTGTCAAATCCAACTAAGGTACCATCGATATCAAAAAATATAACTTTCTTTTGCTTCTCTAACTTTGTTATCATGTTATATCTCACTTTCTAAAAACAATTAAGGCGTTGCCCTTACCTATGCAACGCCCTACTTAATTATATTTTATATTTACCTAAATCAACCTGGAAGTTCTTAATCATAGCTTCAAATACTGAAATCTGCTGTGTTAATTCATGAATTTGCTCTACGTAAACAGTTACATTAGAATTTGCTTCTTGAGTAGATGCAGAGTTTTCTTCTGCAATTGCAGCAAGATTTTGAATATTATCAAATAAGGAGGAAATATGATCTGCTTCTTTCTTTAATTCCTGTGAGCTTTGGATCATCAAACCAGATACATGGTTAAGACGTTCGTTAGATTCACTAGAAACTTCAACTGCAGCTTTTAATTTAGTATTCTCTTTTTCAAGTACATCATACTGAACATCGATACTAGTCACTACAGTTCCAATGCTGGATACAAAAGAAGTAAGACTATTGTTAATCTGTT
>JAEYWQ010000080.1 GCA_023428885.1 Bacillota bacterium | reverse complement strand
GAGGGAAGCAAGGAGAGTATTCAAAAGAGAGATGAATTATGGAAGTATCTTGAGGATAAAGATCCAGAATTATGCAAGAGGGTAGGGGCTGGTGTTTTAGGCCATACTATGAAATTTAACTCAAAAGCTGGGCATAAGATCGTTAAAGTTGGATATTCTATTTCTAAGAAGATCTTCAAATTTGGATAAAAAAGGGGGCTGTTTCGTTATGGACAGCCCCTCATGTGTTAGTTTTGAAGTTGTTTTAAGCGATCTTTTTTCTGAATTCTTAATTTGACATAATCAGGAACATAAACAAGTAGATACATCACACTTGCAAGCAGTGCAGCACAGATTCCATCAAAAACTGAGTGTTGCTTTAAAAATGCCGTTGACATACAAATCAATGCTGTTAAAATTAGAGTAGGGATAGTAATCCACTTTTTAGTCTTAAGCTTTGGTGTATGCAAGACTGCAATGCAAGCACCAATGGAGTTGAATACGTGAATACTTGGACATACATTGGTACTTGTATCACTTCCGTATAGATTACGTATGATATCAATCATTATATTGTCGCGGCCAAGCATATCTAAGTTTGGACGAAGGTTCTGCCCGTTAGGCCAGATGGTATAGATAAATAAACATACGGTCATACCAATGAATAGAAAAGCGGTACTTTGATAAAATCCTTTGACATCGTTAAAAAACAGATATATTAAGACAAGAGCTATAAATGCAAACCATACATAGTATGGAATAACAAACCACTCATTGAATGGGATATAATCATCTAATTTAATATGAACAGGTTGATAGTTTACAGTAATAGTTTTTTCTAGATAGATAAACCAAGGAGCATAAATGAAGAAATAAAGGAGTACCCATGCGTGCTTATACTTTTTAATCAATCCTTTCACAAACTCTCACCCTTTCCTTTCAAAAAACATATTAACTGTTTAACCCCCTCGCAGGTATACAACAGAAACTTATGTGATTATATCACAATCTGAAGGATACAACAATAGTCTTTATAAAAAGATAAGAATAGTGTAACAATTAAATTTAAAGATTTTATTGTTGCAATAAAAGTTCACACAAATTGTAAAAGAGCACTTTAACACATGAAAAAATTTAAGGAGGTAAGCAAAATGAAACGAGTATTTTTAATAGTATTAGATAGTGTAGGAATTGGTGAGATGCCAGATGCGAGGGAATATGGTGATGAGGGTAGTAATACTTTAAAGGCTGCTGCAACAAGCAAGTATTTCTCTATGCCCAACATGGAACGCCTGGGGTTATACCATATTGATGGATTAACAGATATGTCCGAAGCAAGATTGGTACCTCAAGGCGCATTTGCAAGAATAGCAGAAGCATCTAAGGGAAAGGATACTACGATAGGTCACTGGGAAATAGCTGGTATTATTTCCGAGAAACCATTGCCAACATTTATGAATGGGTTCCCAGAGGAACTATTGGCTGAATTTGAGATAAGAACAGGTCGTCGTGTGATATGTAATAAACCTTATTCAGGGACTGAAGTAATTAAGGATTATGGAAAGGAGCACGTAGAGACGGGAGCATTAATCGTCTATACTTCTGCAGACAGTGTATTCCAGATTGCTGCACATGAAGATGTTGTTCCATTAGAAGAATTGTACCGTTATTGCGAGATTGCCAGAGAAATTTGTCAAGGAGATGAGTATGGGGTAGGACGTGTCATAGCTCGTCCATTTACTGGATCTTATCCTGACTTTAAGAGAACTTCAAACCGACATGATTATTCCTTGATTCCTCCAAAGACAACTGCTTTGAACCAATTAAAAGATAATAATTATGATGTAATCGCAGTTGGTAAGATTAACGATATCTTTGCAGGCAGCGGAATCACAAGTATGGTAAGAACAAAGGACAATGCAGCAGGCATAGAAGAGACCATTAAATATACAAAAACTGAATTTGAAGGATTGTGTTTTATTAATTTAGTTGATTTTGATATGGTTTATGGTCATCGTAACGACGTAGAGGGTTATGCCAAAGCGTTGAGCTATTTTGATGAGAATTTGCCAAGAATTATTCAGGGACTTCAAGAGGAAGATATATTAATGATTACTGCTGACCATGGATGTGATCCACTCACACCATCAACAGATCATTCCAGGGAGTATATTCCTTTGATTGTTTATGGCAAACAAATTAAGTCGAATTGTAATCTTAACACCAAGATTACATTTGCAGATATAGGTGCAACAATAGTTGACTATTTTGGAATTAAGAAAGAAATAGCAGGTGAAAGTTTCTTGTCAGAGATTATGTTATAAAGTTTATCATATATAGAGTATTTGCCCGACAAGTACCTTTGTCGTGAAAACAAGGGGCTTGCCGGGCAAATTAGGTTAACAAGGGAGGATTATTTGTGAGACTGGTTATACAAAGAGTAAGCGAAGCTAGTGTAAGTGTTGATAATGAGATTATAGGGAGTATCAGACAAGGTTTTTTGGTCTTTTTTGGCGTAAGCAGTGATGACAATGAAAATATAGTAGATATTTATCGAAAGAAGCTGATAAACTTACGCATCTTTGAAGATGGAAACGGAAAAACGAATCTTTCATTGGCAGATGTTGGGGGCGAGTTGTTAATTGTTTCTCAATTTACACTTTATGCAGATTGTAAGAAAGGGAATCGTCCAAGTTTTACGAATGCAGGAGCACCTGACAAAGCAAAGAAACTGTATGAATATATGATAGCAACGTGTAAACAAGAAATTGCTAAGGTAGAGAGTGGTAGATTCGGTGCAGATATGAAGGTTAGCCTAATTAATGAGGGACCATTCACCATTGTTTTAGATGAAACAATGGTAGGATAACGTTATGTAACATGAGAATGCCCATAGAGATATGTATATACAATATACGTAACTCTATGGACACTAATCCTTAATAGATATGTACCAGATTAGCATTAATAGCTGAAATCTAGTTCTTTTGCAAGTTCATCAGTAACGACATCCAATAGGTGAACTGGGAATACCTTATGTAGCACAAGTTTTTCTAACAACTGATCAATGAAATTTTTTTCTGGAGTAATGTGCCTTACAGCTTCTTCTGAAAGTAGTTGATGATAAGTGTCGTAAAGTTTACATTGGATTCCATACTCTGTTAACTGAAACTCTTCAAAGTATGGATTTACTGATTGGAGTAATTCATATTCTAAGGTGTATGATTGCTCCGCTACAACATAAAGTTGCCTACTTGCATTTTCACTAGACATTGTTTCAATCTCCCTTTTCGTGTTCTAAATTTGTACTTGCTAGCTAATTATAACAGCAGAATTTGGAATGAAAAATACAACTTTAGTTGATATTCGTGTTACATGATGAAAGAGCTTGTGTTTTTATGCCGAATTGTTGCGAATGTAAGTAGTTTATTAATTCAACACGTGATGTAATTCCAAGTTTCTTGTAAGCATTTGACAAGGTTTTTTTGACTGTACCAACACTAACACAGAGCTTTGCAGCTATAAAATCATTCTTTTCTCCAGTGATAACATAAGAAATGATCTCTTCCTCACGTTTTGTTAACTTAATACTGTTTTTATTCGTAAGATTTACTTGATCGGTAATATCGAATATAGATATAATTGCCTTGGAAATAATCCCATCACGTATAATTGGAATGATTATAACCTTAAAGTGCAAAGTCTTCGATTGAGCTGCTACTGAAAACATGTCTTCTTGAGTGCTGTGAGTTCTAATAACATTATGCCATATGCTGGAATGGAAGAGCTTATCATAAGCAAACTGTTGACTTAATTCTAACATACGTGGATTACACTTCTCTAATATTGGGTAATAAGGGTTTTCGCAGTTGAAGATAGCTACTGCATTGGCTGTAGCTGTAAAAAGAGCATTATATTCTTCTAGTAGAACTTGTATTTGAGTCTTTGCTTCAATTTCTGCCATAATGTCTCTGGCACAACAAAGAACAGTTGTGGAGAATTGTCTATACAAAGGGAAAAATGTCACCAACAAAGTAAAATGATTCTTAGGTGGGCATAAATATAGTTCTATGTCAAGAGGAGTACACTTATAGTCAAGTAATCGGCTAAAAGCGATTCCTTCTGTGATTGCAAGTTGTGAGTTCTCAGCAAAGAATGAGAATACGGCAGGAGGGAATAGGGTAAATAGATCGGAGTAGTTATAATATTCATTGCTTCTGTTGAAGTAGGAAAGAAAACTTTTGTTATAATTCATTAATAATAGACGATTACCTTGAGTTTGCTGAAGCTTAAACAGCATATCAAAGGACACATTATAAAACACATTACCCAAGTCACTGGAGACTTCATAAAAGGAATATGTTTCTGGCTGTGTCGAATCAGTACAACAAATATATATAAGTTTCCTGTCCGTGGATGGATAGGAATGTAAAGTTAAAGAATAAGGCTTCAAGCTGCTTGGGCAGTAAATTTTACGAGTTAAGCTAATAACATTATAGGTAATTCCGATTTTATAACAGACATCCAATAACAACTTATACATCTCAGCAGAGAAAATTTCAGTTAAGCATATGTAATCTTGGCAAGGGTAATCGAGACCGAGAATCTTACAACACTTTTCATCTGAATAGTACAGATATAATTCATTATCTTTTAGCTCTATCATAAAAGTAGCAACTTCATCTTTATAGACGTATTCAGATTGAAACATAAGATCTCCTTTCTTGATATCTTGACTCATGTTATCTTGTTACAATTTATTTTCACAATTATAGCAAAATTATACATAAAATGCAAATTATGTAAAAAAGTCTTAAGATAATGCTAAGATGTTAAAAAACTTAAGAATTGTTAGAGTTATACATCATTATTTTATTGAAAGTTAGGTCTGAAACTTTCTAATCATAGCTTATATTAACTTAGTTTACTCTAGTTGAAATCATTGATAACCACTTGAATTTCGCTCATTCCCATGATATAATGTTTTAGTC
>JAEYWQ010000071.1 GCA_023428885.1 Bacillota bacterium | reverse complement strand
CTAGTTTTGGATTTTCTGTACATGGATCACTCCAGGACCTATCGTTTAGTAAATGTACGGTTCTGCCATAATGATCGGTTGTTTCATCTAGGTTCATCGTTCTCTCTCTGATTGCTAATTTTGGATCTAGTTTATGAAGTGGCATTAATTCCTTAGGGATAGTACTGGTATCTGGACTTGAAACTTTGTTTCCTACGATAAATTTCATGATAACGTCCATACCTGGTGTAGGAGGTCCCTGCACATTATTCTGTAGTATGATTTCCTGCCCCTTGTACTCTGAGAAGTCTACAATAAGATCAATCCGTTCTGCTGGTTCCAAGATAAAGGAATCAATTTCCACCGGATGGTGTAGGAGACCCAAATCGGTACCGATTTGATGAAATATTGCTCCGTTACTCATTTTCAGGTCATAACCACGTAGGTTGGAAGCATTTAAAATTCGGAAACGATATTTCCGAGGTTCTACCTCCAGATATGGCCAAAGCTTTCCATTCACAACAATCGTGTTACCAAAGAAGAAGGAAGGTGTAGATGGAACAGGATTATCTACTGGTGGAGTTGCATTATCTGGATAGGATAAGGAACCATCACTATTGAAGGTCTTATCCTGAATCATCATTGGAATACTATAAGGTTCCTCCGGTAAGTTCAGTCTTTTCTCTAGAAAATCCTCGATAATATAAAATCCTGCTAAGCCTGCATATACATTCAATCTTGTGATTCCTATCGCATGATCATGATACCACATGGTACAACCGGCCTGGTGATTGGTATATTCATATACATCTCTGGTGTATTTGTGACCAACAAATCGGTTATCTCTTGAAAACCATGCTTCTGGATGCCCATCACTATCTGCAGCCACATTAGCACCATGAAGATGCACCACTGTTCTAACATCCGGCGTATCCATCGTTCCATGCAGAGTATGATCAACCGGAAGAAGATGGGTGATTGGTAATTTGTTATCCCATTTTACCCGTACAGGTACATGAATCGGAGCTTTGATTGTTGGACCAGGGTAGGTTCCATTATAGCCCCATATGGTGCTAAGAGGAAAATTCTTATGAAATCTATGCTTTGCTTCCTTCATCACGATATGGTAATATAGCCCTTTTTCTTCTGAGTCTTCACATGGTTTCTTAGGTACTGCTATCCTCGGAATCGGTAGCGGGTCAACATATTTTGGTATAGTGGTTGGATCAGATGGATCCACTATGATTTCGGGGTTTGCAGGGCTATCTTTTTGTAATGTATTTGGATATAAATCATACATAAAGGCACCTCCAGTTTATGACTACTATTTTTTACTTATACATTATTATATGGTAGTAGCCATGGGTGGTGTCTATTTATGTATTAATTTAAGAATATTTGTCGTTTTTTATATATTAACAGTGAAATATAGAATTCTATGACCCTATGGGTGATTCATTCTTATTTCTTATTTCTTATTTCGTAATCCAAACATTCTTCTACCAAAACCCTTTGGTTCATCCTCAAGTTCAAACTCTTCGTAGCTTTCCACGGTAAAATAACGTTCAAATAAAGTAATCCATTCGTCTTTTGTTCTGTTAACACAGCGAAGTATTCCATTTTTTGTGTAGCAATCTTCTGATATTTGCTCCATTTTTATTGTATCATTCAATTCTTGAGTTAAATATGGATTTAACATAATCAATATCTTAGCATTCGGCATGCACACCCTCTGCATCTGAGCTAATATCTTTGTCGTAACATCCATTGGTATTACATCAAATGTATTAGATGAGAAGATACCATCAAAGGTATTAGTTTCTACTGCTTCAAAATATATATCATCGCCTTGAATAAATGTAATTCCGTCTTTTAAATCATTTACCATCGCTGTTTTATTTGCTATATTAATTGCACACATTGCTTGATCTACGCCAGTTACCTCTTTGCATCCAATCTGTTTTAAATAAATTGAAGCCCAACCAGCTCCACAACCAAAGTCTAATATCTTATGTGCATCCTTGAGCTCTTTCAACTTCTCTTCAAGGTAGGTACACCCCAACGTTGCCCCTTGCAATTTTTCTGCTTTCTGCTTTTGAAAATACTCATCCCAGAATGTTAAAGCAGCTTGATACTCTTTCATCTTATCTCCCCATTTTCTTTAATTAATATCCTTGTCTCTCCTTTTCAAATCTGATCATTATCAGCATATCATATGCAAAATGATAAACTTCTTCCTGATCTGGCTGCATGATCTGATTTGTTTTATAACAGTTTAAGGCTTCTAGTATTAGAGACTGATATTTTTCTGTTATATGTGCAAGGCCCCATTCACCACCTTGCTGCTTAGAAAGACACAAATCATCCTTTAAATAGGCCAACACTCTACACAAATTAAGTGTCATATACATAGGTTCCTCTGCTATAGCTTCTCTAGCCCCTTCCACATCAAGCCAGATGCTGTCTACATAGTCCTTTCTTGCAACCTCCCCGAATACAGTTTGTATCGTTTTCCCATACAACACAATTCCATACCTGTTTATAATAGTAACATGAGCTGCCAGATCTTTATCTTTACCTCTCATATGCTTGATATAATCCTCTGGATTGTCTTGAAACCAATGTAGATGCATTGGTGAAAAATGCAATTCAAATGGTGTTGGATATACAAAAGGATTACAATATTCACTCTTAACAATACTGATTTCCAACCCTTTTACAGGAGCCTTCTCATTCATCTTTACGACTTGTTTCATAAACTCCATTTTTTCAAGATCTGTGATATCTGCTTCAATCACAAGGAGTAAGTCAATATCACTCTTTTGAGGATTAAAACAATCCATAGCCATAGAACCATGCAGATAAATTCCTGTTAATTTACTGCCGATGATTTCTTTGCTCATTAATATAAATTCATCAAGTATATTTTGATAAAACATAATTCCTACTCCGACATTCTTATATTTTTGATTCTTGCAGATGAATCATAAAACCTATCACTCACCATCAAGATAATTAACTTCTGATTCCATTTTGAAGGATTTTTGCATGTTAGCAGTCATAACTCTCACATTTCCTGAATCTGGATATATTACCACATCAGGTCTACTTTTGGTATGTATATCGATATAGACAAGCGGTAAATCAGAATGGTTCGTCAGCATATGTGCACCATTTTCATTGGCTGGCATAATAATAATATCCCCCTCTGACACTATGACCTCTCCCTTGCTTGTCTTTAAGGTAGCAGTGCCAGAAATAATGTAGAAAACTTCTTCTTGACCAGTGTGATAATGAAATGGATAATTACTTTTCCCTGGTTGTAGTGTATAAAATAAAACAGCTAGCTTTCCTTCTCCTGTCAAAGACGGTTGTGCAACACAAGAATTTTGAAATTCATAACTGCGTTCATGTTGCATTTCAGGATCGTATATTTTATTTAAATTGTAATCCTTATATTGAGCCTTCTTCACATTTGATATAACAACTTCCTGCATGAGATAACCTCCAGCGATTTTATTAGATAAGCAAATAAATAAACGTACTTGATTGTATTTTACACCTCCGTATAACTAACATCAATAGGGATAACTATTATTTTCCATTTTAATACTAATCTCAGTAAGACTTCATCAAAAAAAGAGCAAACAATAATGAATGCTCTTTGATGTTAACCCATAAAAACGAATCCCTTTGATTCCCTATATGTTACTCTTAAGAGCTAGGTATGGGTGGATAATATTTATGTCTTCTGGAGAAATAAGCCGAAAGAAGGTGATACTATCTATAAGTTAAAATGCTCCAAGCTAGCTTCTATATACTGAATTCCCTTTTCATACCTTTCTGCAGCTTCTTTCAGGATTGGAGCCAGCTTGACGCTGCGTTCCTCATTCACACCCCAAGGTGATTCCCAGGAAAGATAAGGACGGGCCTTAGCAAGTAACTCCACTTCATGTTCAAAGTTCAAGGCAGCAAACTGAAGGTTTTCAAAAATACTTCCACCATATTTATAACCTATTTCACGCAGGTACACCACCGCTGCCTTGCGAACGGAAGAATAAACATCGTAGCAATATGCGTCAGCAGCACCTCGTTCCTTACCCTCCTTTGAGTATTCCTCTGCCCACCGTTTATAAAATTTGATACCTTCGCCTAAAGCTTCCCCTTCAATCAGATCCTGACGTGCATGCTTCACTGCTGCCCTCAGGGAAGCAATCTCTGCTTCACGTTCGTTGAGTGGTGCTATTCTTTTGTTTATTAGAATAGCGCCAAAGGAGAGTGCCACATCACAAGTAGAAGCTCTGTTCCAAGGTTCTCGGTGATAATCATCAACCCCAAGATAACTTCCTCTTCCGATAAACTGCTTCGCATCCTCGTCATAACCACAAACAACATCCCACTCAGCATTGGTAAAGGCATGCCATACCAATGCCGGTTTACCGCAATCAATATGACCTTTCACACCTTCAATCATAGATTCCGTGATATCCTTACCTTCTTGATCATAACAAGGAAGTTCTATGATTTCATATCCTAGATACCGAAGGAAGTCTGGTGTCCATCTGTCGCATATACAAGTTGGGCGGCTTGGGCAACCTCCGGCAATCTTAAACGCTGCACCTGAGATGCCTTGTATGTACTCGGGTGAGTACTTCTCTCCCATAGAGGAAAGTACGATTCGTACTCCTTCAAATAATGGGTCAGTATAACGATAACGATCAACATTAACCAATACCATATCTTTTTCTCCTTTTATATAATTGATAGCTAAGGTAAAATATATGCGATCGTAGTGTCGTAGACCATCACCGCCAGACTGCCGTGCCTTTGTTGGAGTAACTCCATATAGCCTCTTAAATGCTACTCCAAATGCATCCGATGTCTCGTAGCCGTACTTTAGAGCAATATCCACGATCTTCTGGTCGCTAGCACACAGTTCCTCCAACGCACGTGAGAGCCTTCGTCTTCGGATATATTCAGTTAGGGTATACCCTGCTGTTAACACAAAAAACCGTTGAAAGAGCCCAATCGGGCAAACAGCAATTCGTGCTACCTCCTCATAGTCAATCTCTCCATCCAGGTTCCTTTCCATATATCCAATTGCTTGATTCAGTCGACTAATCCAATCCATCACATACCTCCTTACTTAAGACTATACCTTATGAAAGCATCATTATCCCGTTAATTTACGAACAGAAAAATTAGGTGAAAGTCTCTAATTCTCTTCACCTAATTTTATAGTTTAGAATTGATTTAAGTAATCTTGCAAAGAATCCACCAGTTTACCAATATGTATTCCATCTACAAAGGAATGATGTACCTGAATGGAAAATGGTAATATTAGCTTACCATCTCTTTCAAAATATTTTCCCCAATCAAACAAAGGGGTTGCACTGTCTTTTTTACCTGAAATAGTATGGGAAATATGAGTATAGGATACCCATGGTAAGGGTGAAAATTGAAACACATCGTTTCCTAAGGGTCCTGTAAAATACTCCTTTTGATTTGCCACTTTATTGGCTGCGACATCAAGATAGGCTTCTAGCGTATCCTGCATATCCACATTGACTACCTTAAATAGTTCTGACTCCTTGTCCAGATGGGTAAATGCAGTATTGATTCTAACAAACAACACAATCTGATTGTCAAGAAAACGATAACGAAACTCTTCAATTCGATTTGCACAAGTTGAAACTACATAAATCAAAGACAAGGTAAAAGAGTATTTCATAGAGCGAAGTTTTTCTTGAAAATTGCTAATATCCAATTCCACCGTTATACAGTAGGATGGTTCTATACTATTTCGAAAAACTTGACAATGCACTGCTCTTTTCCAAGTAGATTCGTCAATAATCTTGTAGCTTCCACTCATGATTTCTTCCTCCCCTCTTTATAGCATGCAATTTTATAGACTTGAGTTCTATCTTTACATACATTACTTGCAACATTTAAAAGCAGTTTATCTTTGAATACTATTTAAAAACTGCTGCAACTGCTGTCTTGTAACACCAACATTCTCTACAGCATCTAGTTTCTGACCAGCACATCGGTATGCCGGTACTGCCCATACCCGGTTCTGAACATAAGCTAGGTCATTGGCTTTATTTAATGCTTCCTTATATACCCCTCCTTGTAGAGCTAAACGAAATTCTTTCACATCCACAAGGTCTTGTACATAATTTGTAAGCAGCTCCAGATCTTCGATATCGATGCGATCTACCATGGTCGCTTGGAACATGCGATCATGATAACGTAATGGGTCGACTCCATGATCCTTGGCATAGAAATAACCC
>JAEYWQ010000391.1 GCA_023428885.1 Bacillota bacterium | reverse complement strand
CGACTAAGACATACACGTGGGTTTCGTGTAATGTCGTGGCGTTCAATTTGGCCTCTTGTTTTTATCACCTGTGTACGTGAGAAATCATATCTGCTTGGGGTGACTACTTCCCCGTCCTTCTGTCATTACTTGGTTCCGTAAATTCTATCTCCAGCATCCCCAAGTCCAGGAAGAATATATCCCTTATCGTTAAGTCTTTCATCTAATGCACCAATGTAGATGTCAACATCTGGATGAGCTTCTTTTAGTTTTTCTAAGCCTTCAGGAGCTGCGATTAAGCAAAGGAAGCGAATCTTATCAATTCCGCGGCGTTTTAATAAGGTAATAGCTGCGATTGCTGAACCACCAGTTGCAAGCATAGGATCAACAACAAAGATTTCTCTGTCACTTGCGTCAGATGGTAATTTACAGAAATACTCCACTGGTTCTAATGTTTCTTCATCACGGTAAAGACCAATATGTCCAACTTTTGCATTAGGAGTAAGATTTAAGATACCATCTGCCATATGCATACCAGCTCTTAATATTGGAACTACACATAATTTCTTGCCAGCGATTTCTTTTACTACCGTTTTTACTAACGGAGTTTCAATATCCTTATCAGCTAATGGGAGATTACGGCTAGCTTCATAATAAATAAGCATAGCTACTTCAGCTACAAGGTCACGAAATTCTTTCGTTGATGTAGACTTCATTCTCATGATTCCAATCTTATGTTGAATCAAAGGATGATTCATAATTTCAACTTTTGACATTTTAATACCTCCAGATATTTGCACACATTTGCGCTTACTATTCATTTACTTCCAACTATTATAACATTAATGTATGGGTAAATAAAGGGTGGATTTTAAGTTTTAATGCAAAATTATTGATTTTAATTGGAATAATTGGTAGAATATGGCTTAGAAATCATAGGGTATGGTAGCTTAGAATATAAGCATTAAACTTGGAGGCGGGAATGAAAAGTATAAAGATTTTATTTGTAGATGACAACTCAGTTAATTTAATTGCTGCTGAAAACCTTATGCTTTCCCTTGGAATTCATATTGATAAAGCCTGTGATGGTGAAAGCGCAATTAAGATGGCAACGAATGATGACTATGATATGATTTTTATGGATTTGATGATGCCTAATTTGGATGGCTTTATGACCACAAGGCTGCTTCGCAATAAATTGAATAAAAACAATAAGACTAAGATTATTGCCACATCAGGAATCAATATGTATGACGATCAAGAAGTTGGGTTGCATGACTTGTTTGAGGACAGGATAGAAAAGCCATTAAAAATAGTTCAATTGCAAGCTTGCTTAGAGCGATGGATAGATAAGGATCAACTTGTGCAATTACAGACACTCACAAAAGACTGTTCTGCGGAAGGTATTGTTGATTATTGGAACAATTTTTTACATTCTATGGAGTGGGTGAAGGACATTCATATTGATTACTTTTTAGAGTTTGATAAAAAGGATGTTAACTACTTTATGAGACTCTTTAAGTCTTCCATCAAGCAGTTGAATCAAGCAATCATTATAATGAAAGATTCGATTTCTAGTAGAAATGATAACATTGCACATAATCAGCTTCACGCTTTAAAAAGCGTGTTTTACTATATTGGAGCTCATACATTAGCATCCATAGCAGTGGATTTAGATCATAAGCTTTTGGAAGCGAAGGGGACTATGAAAGCGCAAAGATTTACCGAGATTATGCCGAATTATCAAGTACTTATAGACAGAATGACCAATCTTTGCAGTGAACTCGAACAAGCGATTCGTGCATATAATAGTAACATAATAAACTACCAGGAGAATCTAAATAGTACCACTTCTTCCATTGAAGATATGAGCAAACATATTGAGCAAATCCTGTTTCATGTAGCCCGATATGAGTATATTGAAATTTTAAATGGACTTAATTACTTAAGGAATATTACCTCTCAGGAAATCAAATCATATATTGACCAAGCAATTTCTTGTTTGGAGGAGTTTGAGTATGAGAGGGTAGAGGAAATATTAAGAGATTGTTGGAATGAGGTTATTAGAAGTAACATGAAATAAAAAAGGACAGAGGAGAAGCCCGGTAGAGGGGGAGGGTTACTGCCGGGCTTTGTTTTATGAAAAAAATTATCTTGTAAACATTATTAAGTTGTATCTTATAAATCATATTATAGATGATATATGTGAGAATAGTATGGCTAAGTTATGAACATTTTGTGAATGTTTGAATGCTTCCAAAATTTCAAAAAATTACAAAGACTTTATTATGATGGGCTGTTAATACTAAGGATAGATTCAGGTTACAGTTTTATTTACAGACTCTGTAACAGATTCTAATTTCACCTTAAGAGAGTTCATATGTTAAAAAATATATGAAATTTCCACGAAAGGATGTGGGGATATGATGAGTGTATTTAAGCGGTTGATACGACATGAGCTTGGTGAAGTTAATTATAATAGATATTTCACCTATATTCAGCAGAATCTGAGAGATAAATCACTGGAAAGTAAAGAGGTGTATGAGGATATTTATTTTCGATTAAAGGATAGAGATATTGAAGCAATTGCACACATGCATGATAGGCTTAATGAGGCTATGTTACTAGCATTTCGAATTAGTAAGACATACATCTTTGCTTTGATTGCCTATATTGGAGGTTCAGTGTTTTTGCTGTCACAGGGCTTAATGCCAGCAATCACAATCGTTGCCTTGGTGTTAATGAGCAGTCTCTTTCTTGTAAAAACATATGAGTACGTCATAAATAAGTATTGTTTTATTGATGCGCAAATTGTTTTGGTGTATAAATCGGTATTGGAACGGATTATACTCAGCCATGTAAAAACTAAAAATATGTAACTATTTTGGGTTATTGCGAGGAGCATTAACCCTTTTTACTTGCATAATTTCTGAATAACAGATATAATTAACGGCGTCCATATGGTGCTTATGAACATAAGGTAAAAGGGAATTCGGTGTGATTCCGAAGCAGCCCCCGTTACTGTGAGTGGAGTGAAAATTGCGTAACATATCATTGGGTAGAGCTAGAAGTAAAAATGCGCTCCGTTTTTATGGAATCTGATACTTGAGAAGATAGCAAGGAGTAAAATGCCACGAGCCAGGAAACCTGCCATGTGAGTATAATCATTCATCCTCGGGTGGGGGATAGAAAAAAAGGAGTCAATATGTATATGAAATCAAAATCTATGTGGGTGTTATTAGTACTTATGCTTGCACTAACGTTTACTGCATGTGGTAAGGCTAGTGAGAAAGATCAAACTAATACAACAAGTAAAGAAACAGTGGGATCAGAGGGAACAGTAACACCGATCGAAGAAGACAAGAGTGTGACAGCAGAGCCAACTGTGAACGAGACTAAAAGTGTTAAGAGAATAATAAGCTTCTCTCCAAGTATAACAGAAATTATTTATGCAATTGGAGCAGGTGACATGCTAGTAGGTAGAACTGATTACTGTGATTACCCAGAAGAAGCATTACAGGTAGAAAGTATCGGGGATTTTTACACACCTAATATAGAAAAGGTTATTAGCCTAGATCCAGACTTAGTAATAGCTTCAGCTTTATGGACGGAAGATATCCAAGCAAAATTCGCTGAGGCAGGAATTGAAGTACTTGTACTTGAAGATAGTGCCAAGGTAGAAAACGTGTATGCGATGATCACAACTGTTGCTACTAATTTGGGAAAAGAAGAAGAAGCTGCTGCATTGGTAGATAGTATGAAAGCTGATCTAACTGAAATTGCAGATGCGGTTAATGGATTAGAGGCTAAATCAGTTTATTATGTGGTAGGATATGGAGAATCTGGTGATTATACTGCAACCGGGGATACCTTTATCGGAGATATGTTAACCCTTGCAGGAGGAGATAATATTGCAAAGGATGTAAGCGGATGGTCTTATTCCCTGGAGACATTAATTGAAAAGGATCCAGAAATTATACTAATTGGTGAATTTGCATATAACGATTTCTTAGCGTCGGAAAACTATCAGGAGTTAAGTGCAGTGAAAAACAATCAGGTTTATGCAATTGATAATAATTTATTAGATCGTCAAAGTAATCGTTCGATCGAGGGAATTCGTTTCATTGCATCTATTTTGCATCCAGAAGCATTTTCCACAAATTAATCGTGTAATGCTTAATATAGAAATGAGGTTACAGTATGAACAGAAGAAAGTTATGGCTTATTCATCTTATCTTAGGTTTTGTGCTACTGACATCTATAGTGATTGCGGCTTCGATTGGTTCGGCTTCTCTATCTATGATAGAAAGCTTCAAGATTATTCTCTCGAGAATTCCTATATTAAAACATCTCGTTAGTATCGAGGGGATTAAGCCTAATTTTGAAACAATAATATGGAATATTCGAATACCAAGAATCCTTTTGTCTGGTTTGAGCGGCGCCAGCTTAGCATTAGTTGGTGCCTGTTTTCAAGGACTATTTCGAAATCCTTTAGCAGATCCTCAAATTATAGGGGTCTCCTCAGGTGCTGCGCTGGGAGCGACAATAGCAGTATTATCTGGAGTTTCTCTATCCTTTCTCGGACTTGGAACCATTGGTATTTTTGCATTCGTAGGAGCGGTCCTTACTGTCTTGCTTGTTTATAATATAAGCTGTCATGGATATCAGACATCTGTGGTCTATATTATTCTTACTGGAACAGCAATAAGCTCCATGTTAACCGCTGTTATTTCTTTGTTAATGAGTATTCGCAGAGAGCAACTAGAAAAGATTTATATGTGGACACTTGGTAGCTTTGCTAGTGCCACTATGACAAAGGTGCTTTATCTTTTATTCTTTTTTATAATTTGCTGCACGATTATCTTGTTTTATGCGAAAGACTTGGATTTAATTTCAACGGGGGAAGAAACTGCCCAAAGCTTAGGCGTAGATACAGCTAAAGTGAAAAAAGTTCTGATTATTGTAGCGTCCGTATTAGTAGCTGCTTGTGTATCAGTTTGTGGTACCATAGGCTTTGTGGGACTTATCATACCACATGCTGTTCGTTTACTATGTGGTCCAAAACATATACGACTTATGCCATTGGCAGCATTTTCAGGAGCAACCTTTCTAATTTGGTGTGATACCCTTGCAAGAACTATTCGGGCTCCGGGTGAGCTTCCTGTGGGAGTAGTTACTGCATTGTGTGGGGGACCTTATTTTATCTTCCTTCTCATCAGAGCCAAGAAGAAGGGAGGAGTGATCTAATGCATCAAGAACGATTAAGCATCCAAGAACTTACTTGGCAGCCGTCAAAGTCCCGACCAGAAATTTTAAACTCTATATGTACAGAGTTTGTAAAAGGTGGATTTTATGGGATCTTAGGTCCAAATGGTTCAGGTAAAACCTCCCTGATACGCCATATATTAAATTTGTTGGAATCAAAACAAGGGGTAATAGAATTAAACGATAAAAACTTAAATTATTATAAGAGAAAAGAGTTGGCGAGACAAATTGCATTCGTACCACAGAACACGAATATTGACACAAGCTTTACGGTATACGAAATCGTTATGATGGGAAGAGCACCTTATCAAAAGAAATTTGTAGCTTCTACAAAGAAGGATAAAGATATCGTGGAACAGGCGATGGAGATGACTTCTTGTTATCATTTACGGGATCAGATGTTTTCCATGCTTAGTGGAGGAGAAGCCCAACGTGTGATTACAGCACGTGCGATAGCACAGCAAGCACCTTGGCTAGTGTTGGATGAGCCAATTTCTCATTTGGATATACGATATCAAATCGAATTAATGAAACATCTAAAATTCTTGAATGAATGTGAGAATACCGCTATTATTGCTGTGCTGCATGATATAAATTTAGCGTGCGAATATTGCAAACAGATTATATTAATGAAGGATGGTCAAGTGATCGCAAGTGGTGAGACCAATAAGATTATGACGGTAGAAAATCTAAAGAAAGTTTATGATATGGATTTTGTGTCTCTCCAACACCCAAATGGGAAAGGAACTTATTTTGTTCCCTACTAATCTATAAAACAATAAACAGCTACGGAAACTTCGTGCAAACCGAAAGAAACACGCAAATAATGAACCGCTCTCTGTATTATAACAGAGAGCGGTTTTAGTTTTGCATTTAAGTTGGTTACAGTATTCATGAAAGGAGTGCTTTCTTTTTTTGGCGATAGCGTTCTTTGACATCAAACATAGATTTATCTGCTAGTTTAAGATAATCTTCCAAAGTATGTTGACTATCTACATAGCCATGCCATACACCAATGCTGACTGAAACTTCATATGGTTTTTCTGATACTTCATTATAAGCTCTTAAGTAGGATTGGATCCCCTTCTCGAATAGAAGTACATCTGTCTTGGTATAGTTATTCACACCCAGTAGGATAAATTCATCGCCGCCATAGCGGAAGCATTTCTCTGACTGACTGCAAGTGCGTTGGAAAGCAAGACCAGTTAGCTGGATGGCATTATCTCCCTCCAAATGGCCATAAGTGTCGTTGATTGCTTTCAGATCATTCAAATCACCCATAATAATTAATAGCTCTTTGCCCTCCTTGAGAGCAGTTTCATAAAAGGTCTCACTATACTTACTGTATCCATTACGGTTGAAAACCTTAGTTAATCCATCCACTTGGGCATATTCTTCTAGTTGTTGATTGGACCATATGAAATTATTCTTCACTCTTAAGTTTTCTAGAGCAACTCCTACATTACGTAGCCAGTCTCTAAAACATAATCCTAAAGAGTCTATACGATTTCTATATTCAATCACGGTATAGCCAAAACATCGGTCGCAAAAATGCAAAGGATTAAAGTGAAATACCGAAGGTTTATCACGATCCTCCCAGATTGCCGGTATCATAATTGATACTGGAAATGTGGAATCATTCCTGATTCTATCTTCTTTTCCCTTGGTAATTTTAAGGTGCATTTTAGAAGTATAGTGGTCATTATTATAGTTTTGCGAAGCTTCATAGCTACATCCCACATAATCCCAGTTATCACATAAAGTTAGATAGAAATTATCAAAATCTTTCAATTGGAAGGTATAGTAGCAAACCTGCTCTAATAAGCTATCTAAATCGTCGATGGACATAAGTTCTTCCGTCATATAATTGTAAGCATTATAAAAAGAATCCTGATAATCGTAGCTTGTATACGGAATTTTTGTTCGCTTCATACTGTACTTCTCATGGCAGCCACAACTTTCCCGTATCTTCAACTCTGCTATGGTATCACATTCTTCTATGTCTGATGTTTTTTCTAGAATTTTTATTATTTCAGTAATAGCCTTCTTACCAAGTTTTTCAGATTTTAATTCCATTGTGGTAATGTTAGGAGTGTGTATTTCTCCTGTATCAATAGCATCATAACCCACAATAATGATATCACGTGGTACTGAGATTCCAATATCATCCAAGGCATCACATACACTGATTGCCATGGTATCACTGGCACATATTAAGGCATCAGGTAACTCTGGAAGGCAAGTCAAGGCTTTGGCAACTGTTTGTCCTTCGAGATACCAAAAGTCACCATAGAAAATCTGGTCTTCCTTCACGGTAATCTGGAAGGTGTTCAAGGCTTGTAGGATTCCATCCAAACGTCTAATTGAATGTGGATGATCTTTAGGACCGGTCATAATAGCAATATTCTTTGCCTTGTGTTCTGTTACAATATGATCTACAAGGATTTTTATGGAACTATAGTCATCGTTATCTATATTCATGTATCCATCTAATTCGTGATCAATACTAATCACCGGACCATCAAACTTATCTTTTATTTCTTGATATAAATCTTCGACTAAACCTGGAATCTTAAGCGTTTCTGGGACTATAATAATTCCATCGAAGAGTTCATAATTAATTAAGTTATATATATTCTTTTGCCCCATCTGATGAAGTGGCTTGGCCCATTCCTTTACGAACATAGAAAAGACAGCAACATCATAGTTATGTAAAAAGGCTGTATTACAGATTCCATTCAATAGTTGTGTCTGATATTGGTCAGCCACTTGTCCTATGATTAATCCTATCAATTTTCGCTGCTTCTTCATCTAAGTTCCCCCTAAAAAATGCCCAAAAATAGTACGTTTGGACTAATTATACAATAATAACCGCATAATTTCAATAGGTAATGGGGGGTAATTCCAAAATTATGCACGATAGTGCATGGCATAGGGGTGGTTACGCATTGATTAATTTACAATAAGTAGTATAGTATAAAGCATAGAAGTTTTTTTTAACATTTATGGAACTTTTAGGACTTTACATCGTCTAATTTATACCAAGAATTTATTATGGAGGTGTCAGATGAAAAAGAAAAAGTTAGTGACGTTAGCATTAGCATTGATCATGGCATTGGCAAGTGTACCTACGAATGTAAATGCAGCTACTCTTGTTGATATCAAAGAAGAGAAAGGTAATCAAGACACGCAGGAAGCTCTAACAAAAGTAATACTTAAGGTAAAACAGAGCATAAGTATTCCAAAGGAATGTAGTGTATTTAATTATGATTATTACACTTACAATTATGGTCAAGGTGAATGGAACTTAAGATGGAATAGTATAGATGAAAGCAAATATATTTATGTAAATTGTGATAATGATGGAAACATAATATCTTATCACGAATATCATCATTCTAATAAAAGGGAAAGTGTACAACTAAAGTATCTAAAGTCTGAGCTGGAATCAACTGCTCTCAACTATTTGGGAGAAATATATCCGGATTTAAAGGGCCATTTTCAATTGTTAAACAGTGGGTATAACGGAAGTTATGAAAACAGCTATTACTATACTTATCAACGTGTAGAGAATGGGATTACAATGCCGGACAATACAGTGACTATTAGTGTAAGTGCAGCGGACAAAAGCTTAACTTCCTTAAGCAGTAATTTAATCTTTGGTGTAAAAATCCCTGATGCAAAGAAGGAAATAAGTAGAGATAAGGCAATTGCTATACTAAAAGATAATTTAAAGATGGAGTTAGGTTATTATAATAAAGTAGTAACCTTAGCGGATGGAACAGAAAAAACCAAGGCCTATTTAGCTTATACACCGAATACTTCCTACATTTCAGTAGACGCAAAAACTGGTACAGTTTACACTACAAGAAATGAGTGGAGATATACAAGTACGGAAGGTGCAAGTGCCAAAGACAAGGGTGATGGCTCACTGAGCAATGGGTTAACCCAGGAAGAAATTAATAAGATCGAAGAAATGAGTGATTTAATTTCCAAAGAAAAGGCAATATCAATAATCACTGAAAACAAATATCTGCTTCTTGATTCCACAGCCAAAGCAGTAACTGCAACCCTGACTCAGCAAGTGAATTATCTTCCAAAAAAAGAAGGAAACAAGACAACATACTATTGGAATGTAAGTTTTGCTGATCCAAGAGAACCAGATTACGCTATTAATGATGTTTACCGTGCCCATGCAAGTGCAAGGATTAATGCAGAGACGGGAGAAATAGTGTCATTTTCTGCCAATACAAAGTCGGCGGATTACGAAAATCCTACTGACTTAGCAAAATATAAATACCTTTATACCGAGGCTAAGTGCCAGGAGATTTTCGAGACCTTTGTAAACTCTGTCAATGGTGAGCGCTTTAAGCAGACGAAGTTAACTGGTACCTTTGAATCTTATATATTAGCATATAATGATACAAGGCAGTTAGTTGGTGGCCTTGGATATCGTTATGACCGCTTTAATGAGGATATTCCATATACCTATAACTATATCTATGGTGATGTAGATAAGGTGACGGGGAAAGTTTACTCCTATGGATATAGCTGGAATGAGAATGTAGAGTTTGAATCACCAAAGGGAGCAATCTCTGCTCAAGAAGCGTACGATTCATTTATCAA
Organism: Bacillota bacterium; assembly: GCA_023428885.1. Classification (GTDB taxonomy): domain Bacteria; phylum Bacillota; class Clostridia; order Lachnospirales; family Lachnospiraceae; genus Lachnoclostridium. The sequence continues at coordinate 1,277 of JAEYWQ010000391.1, read as the reverse complement.
CCTAGACGGCTTTGAAGTAGTATATGAGTATAATACAATCAATACCTATGACCTTAGTGTTACAAAAACTGATAATTATTACTATAGTGAGGATGCATATTCTGTAGATTATGAAGTTCGCTTAGTATATAGTATCGAGGGAATCAGCCCAAAGATAATATCTCCATTTACCAAAAAGCAGCTCGATTATAATGGAGATGAAGTGAAAACTGCAGTAACGATCACAGAATATACTGATATTAAGGACTCACCATATCAAAGAAGTATCCAATTACTTAGTGACATTGGTTTGGGATACAGCAAGACAAAATTCTTACCAAATAATAAGGTTGCCGTAAGTGATCTCATTCAATTTACACAAGCGGCAGGGCTGAATTTTGATGAAAGTTTGCGAAAAGAGATATTCTCAGATTATTATGTAAGCAGACAGACATTCGCTAAATATATAGGATATCTTTTGGGCCTAAAAGACATTGCTTCGATTCCAGGAATCTTTACCACCGGCTTTATGGATGAAACAAAGATTGAGAAAGACTACATTGGTTATGTTGCAATTGCCAAAGGGCTCACCTTATTAGATGCTGATGCTGAAGGAAAGTTTAATCCACAGGCATGGATTACCAGAGGTGAAGCAGCGGACATTATCATTCGATTGCTGCAAAAGTAATATTGTTAATTCGACAAAAAATACTGACTACAACACTTAAATTATTGCTAAAATCTTTCAGAAAAATTAATATTGGAGCTAAACTAGTATTCTTTATCACAACAGTACCGAAATTCATAAGCAATTTTGATGTGTTCTTAAAGTATCCTTGGGATTCCCTCTTATATATGTTTGGAGGTTGGGTCTTTTATGGCGGGCTAATCGGTGCTGCTGCTGGAGTAATGATATATTGTAAACAATTTCATATGGATCAGTGGTCATATGGAGATGCATTTGCTCCTGTCATACCTTTTTTTCATGTGTTTGGACGCATCGGCTGCCACTTGGCAGGTTGCTGTTATGGTAAAGAATATGACGGCCCTTTGGCGGTTGTCTTTCCCTTGTCGGAGTACACAGTGCACAGTGCAGGGGTAGCAAGGTTTCCAACACAATTAACAGAAGTGTGTTTCAACTTTATCCTGTTTCTAGCCTTATATTTCTACATTAAGAAAAGGCCAAAGCCAGGACGCCCATTAGGGATTTACCTCTCCTCATATGGAATCCTGCGATTTATTCTTGAGTTTTTCCGTGGTGACATAGAGCGAGGAGGTATTCTTGGATTATCTACTTC
>JAEYWQ010000387.1 GCA_023428885.1 Bacillota bacterium | reverse complement strand
ATACTACAGGAGACAACCCTTGTTAGGATAGTAGTCTTAAATTGAATGAGAGCTGAGATCAATTCTATAGCTTTTTGATTGATCATATATACCTCTTCATCAAGGCTTCTATCTAGAAACCCCTAATGGATGTAGAATCAATGATAGATCAAATGGAAAGTCGTGACCAAGATTTTTATCATACCAGCCGGGGAATAGATTTAGGGATCCAATACTTTTAAAAGTGTGGATCCCATTTTAATTATAGTAGTTCAAGCCATATTTTCACTGCTGTTGCAAGTATAAGCACAGATAATATTCTTTTTAGTACCTTTGTATTCACCTTCTTACCTAAGGATGCTCCTAATGGAGATGCAATAAGACTAGCTACAACCATGATGATTGCTGGGCCAATCTCTACTTGTCCAGTAGAGATTTTTCCAACCATAGCTCCGATCGAAGAAATAAATGTGATAGCTAGAGAGGAGGCAATCGTCATACGAGTCGGTATCTTTAGAACTACAAGCATGATAGGCACCAGTAAGAAAGCTCCTGCAGCACCAACAATTCCGGAGGCAATACCTACGGACAAAGCGAGACCAATAGCTAATAGTTTATTAAATGTTACCTCTTCTAGAGGTAGCTCATCACTATCTTTTTTAGGGATAAACATCATTATAGCAGCTAATAAGGCTAGGACGCCATATATGATATTAATGCTCATCTCAGATAAAAACTTAGAGCTATAGCTTCCTATCAAACTTCCAATCAAAATACTTGAACCCATATATCCGATGAGCTTTTTATGCAAATAGCCACCTTTTCGATATACCAAAACTCCGCCGATTGTTGCAAAGAATACCTGAACAGCACTAATCCCTGCAACCTCATGAGCACTAAAAGCTGCCAATCCAAAAAGTGGTGGTATATATAAAAGCATTGGATATTTTATAATGGAACCTCCAATTCCAAGCATGCCTGAGATATAAGAGCCTACAAAGCCAATAATAAATATCGTTATTACATATGATAAATCCATACATTTCCTCCTTAATATTTGATAAAGGGAATATCAAATACATCGATCTTCCACCATATAAGATACCATTGTGACTTAGCTGCACTTGAAAAAATAATGGTATCTTATATGGACCAAATCCGAGTTGTTTGATATCCCCTTTTTAATTATCTTACTGCACACCTATTAGGGCCAATTTCCATTTCTCTTTGTCTGTCTTCATCCGGTGTTAGCTTTCCCATATTGGCCTTTCTAATGTCTTTATAGTCATTTGGCTGAGGAGGGAGATTTTTTGTTACCATGTTTTTAAAGACTTCTTCATCGTCAATATTTAAACCATGATTCTTATCAAAGAGTTCTCCAAGCTTTTTACCAACAGTACCATTCTCATTTAGTTCATCAATAATCATAAAGTGAGCAGGAAGTACTAGTAGGTCATTGGAAAGATCTCGATAAGTGTTGTATAGACTTTCTCTTAAATCATCAACCCAGTAATCTGCAAGACCTGCAAGGTCTGGTCTACCAATGGAGTCAATAAACAGAATATCTCCAGTCAGTAAATAGGTATCATCTATGATAAAGGAAGTTGATCCAATTGTGTGGCCTGGTGAGTAAAGGGCTTGAATAGCAATAGCACTGCTACCGATGAAGACCTCAAGGCCATCCTCTAGAGGTTGGTAATCAAAGGTTACTTCCTCAGCATCCTTTGGTGGAAGATAGTAATTTGCTCCTGTTTTTTCAGCAATGAATCGTCCTCCTGAGATATGGTCTGCATGAAGGTGCGTATCAAATACATTGGTGATCTGAGTATCTTTTAACTTAGCAAACTCAATATATCTATTAGTAAATCTTGTAGCATCAATGACGGCTGCTTCCCCATCGGAGATAATCATGTAAGAAAGACAACCCTTACCGATACGTACGAATTGATAGAGTTCACCACCATCTCTTAAATCTCCAACCTTTACAGGCTCTAGATATTCGCTGTAGCTCTTCATACCTCCTTCTAGGTAAGAAGCTTTCAACCCAGCTTCATCTAGCATTTCAGCAATCATGACAGAAGATCCTTCTTTTGCACAAACTACTAATATTTCTTCTTGATTAGGAAGCTTTGATAGAATGCTATCAACTCCATCTAAAAGCTCAAAGTAAGGAATATTCAGATGTGAAAAATTTGCTCCTTCGATTTTCCAATCCTTAAATTCTTCACTATTTCTAACATCTAGTATAAATAATTTCTCCTTCTTCACTACTTTTTTTGTTATTTCCTGTACATTTACTTTTCTTATACTCATATGGAATATACCTCCTTAAAAACTTAAAGTAATATCTGCATTTTTTGCAAACTCAAGGAATGTTACGGCTCCGCCAATGTGGATATCATCCATTAATTGCTCCTTTTCAATTCCCATAACATCCATAGTCATCTGACAAGCAATAAATGTTACGCCCATTTCCTGTGCCATTACAGCTAGTTCCTCTATTGAAGGGACGTTAGCCTTTTTAAAACCTTCCTCTAATTGTTCCATACCCTTAGGGATTGCAATATTTTTTATGCCCTGTTTATGAATCAGGTTCAAACCCTCAAATGTGAAGAAAATGGATACCTCCATTTCTGTTGCAGCAGCAGCATTAGCAATATTAAAAACTTTATAAGCGTTAAATGCATCTTTGTTACTAGCGATTATAGCTACCTTTTTACTCATTTTTATTTCCTCCAAAATTCTTTCTCTGTTTTATTTTTAAATGTACCTATTAATTATTGATTCCTTCTGAATTACCAGACCAATTGCTCATACCAGGTATAACGTTAATAACATGTTGAAAACCATGGTCAGAAAGCTTCTGTGAAGCTAAATCACTTCGACGTCCTGTTCTACAGATGACATAGATTTCTTTATCCTTAGAAATCTTACTAAGACTTTTTTCTAAGTCTCCGAAAGGAAGAGAAATTGCACCAGGTATATGTGCAAAAGCATATTCTGCTTCTTCTCTTACATCTAAGATTTGAATATCTTCATGATTTTCAAGCTTTTTCATAAGTTCTTCATTGGAAGCTATGAACGGATAGCTTTTCTCTGTTACTACTTCGGATGAAGCCTTTCTGAGGTAATGCTTGAATACCCCTTCCTCTTCAATACTTCCTAAATATTGATGTCCTGTACCTTCAGCCCAAGCCTTAATATCAGCCAGAGATCCTTTGTCTGTAGCTAAAAGTTCAAGAACCTGACCTAGTAATATTGAAGCCATGCCTTTTTTGACTTTAACGATTGGCATAGGGCAAGACAAACCCTGTGCATCGACTGATAAATCAACCTTTATATTTACCATAATAGATTAGCTCCTTCATAAAATTTAGTTTTGTTTTTAACTATTGGTTACTGTTGTAAGTGTTCCATCTAATTGAGGTCTTAGCCCTCGATCGATACTGGAATGAAGAGGATGTCATCTCCAAGCATTCATTCCACCCTTTACATTAAATATTTTTTGAAATCCGTGTTTCTTTAAAAGCCTACTAGCCTGGCTACTTCTCATTCCGCTTTGGCAAATTAATACCACAGGTCTATTCTTATCAATAGAATCTAATTTGTCTGCTAATACATTCAGTGGTATGTTCTTAAAGCCTTTGATCTTTTCCTGATGAAACTCTCCTGGAGTTCTTACATCAATGAACTGTTTACTTTGGTCATGTAGCTCTTCTTTCAGTGTAGAGGTAGTAATCTGTGTGATTCCCTTGGTAGGGATGAGCCGCCAAATAAAGTAAAGCAATCCTACAGATAAAAGGATGTATTGAATAATTTCCATGAACTGAGCTCCTTTCTGCTTATACCTATAGGGGTATATATTCTAGAAAAAAAATTTGCTTGTATCCTATGATGTGACACCCAAGAGGTCTAGGTTATAGGATAAAATACCCATAGGGGTATTAATCAAGTAAAAATAAATTGATATTTTAGAAATATCAATAGAGATAATATATGATAAAATACCTGTAGGGGTATATTTTTGTTAAAAAATAAAATAGTTTACAAATGTGAAGGGAATTGTAGTTAAGTGAATAAAACTCAAATGTCCATGTCATCCTCATTCATAGATCTATCTTATCACCATCATCCATATACCATTCATATATGGATGATGATCAATTATTGACTTTTTACTAGAAGTTTCACAGCTTCTTGTATCAACTTTTGCTTCTCTGCTTCGGTATCTGATCCTTTGATCACACTGTTTACTAGATTTTCACTGACAATTAAACCAATAGACTTATCAATAGCGGATCGGACTGCAGTCAGTTGTGTTATTACATCCCTACAATCTTTGTCTTCCTCCATCATCTTGAGGATACCTCTCATTTGTCCCTCTAATCGTTTGATTCGATTCACGGTTAGTTGATCATATTTCATAATCTCATCCCTTACAAGTAAGTTTTTGTGTTTCTAAAAATAGTATATACCATAGGGGGTATATTGTCAATAGCTTTATAAGAAAATTTTTGTACATAAAAAATCCTGTTTTTCTTAAAGAAAGTAGTAATGCTCAGGAGCATAAGAAAAGCTGAAAGAGTTAGAACCTTTGCTAAATTTAGAAGGATAAGCTTCATGCAGTTACTGGTTTCGGTGAGATTAAAGCGAAAAAGTATGGTAATGATATTATGAGGATGAATGAAAAATGAAAATAAGTTGTAATTTCAGAGTAGCTTCTATTAAATTATGAAAGAATTTTTATTAGTTCAATTTGGAGAGACTTCATTAATAGAGTAAATTTAATGAAAAAATATCAAAGATATGAATATACATATCATTGGATGTTATATGATTGATTCGTTGATAAATCGAAAAGAGAGGTGAAGATTGATGGACTATAAAAAAGCAGCCAATTATTGGTTGAAAAAGGATGAAAAGTCCATTCGAATGAATAAAAATGAACTACTTACACACATAGAGAAGTTCATAATGGCACATAATACATGCGCCTTAGCAACTGGCTATGATGATTTCATTCGATGTACACCGATTGAATACAACTATAAGGAGGGAAGCTTATGGTTGTTTTCGGAGGGAGGAATGAAGTTCCGTGCCTTGGAGAATAACAAAAACGTATGCCTTGCCATATTCGATAATTATACTAGATTTGGACAAATAGGAGGAATGCAGATTACAGGCAGGGTTGAAATTGTGGAACCATGGACGGATGAATACATGAAACTATTAGAATTTAAGAAGATGAATGTTGAGAGGCTAAGGCAGCTGACAGTAACCTTGTACCTAATGAAAGTAATACCTACACAAATTGATTTTCTCAACTCAGAGTTCACGCAATTGGGCTTTACGTCTCGTCAAACATATATTCCAGATGATTCTGAGGATTGAGGATACTTTTTTATGTTTGTAAATTGTATGAAGCATTATATATGTAAATGTAAAGCCGGATGATAATCACTCGCCTTTTTTGCAATTTAAGCTTCTTAATACGATTCTTAGGTAAACGGTAAACCACTTGTCGTAGACGGTATTCCAATTAAGCTAAAAGAAGGACAAGGCAAACATTAACTTACTTTCTTATTCAAATAAGCCTGCTGTTTTCACCAGCAGGCTGTATATTATTCTCTACTTAATAGGTTCAATAATCTCAAATAATGATTCGCTTCACGTAAGGTATGATCTCCTAACAATGGTATAATGATAGATTTTACTTTACATTCAAGAATACCTTTCGTTCCTTGCTCTTTGAAATCACGAATAGCTTCCGTAGCTTGTAAAGTAACATTGGTTAACTGATCAAGTGGTGCAGTCGTATCCATAGCTTCTTTCGCAGCATTTGTTAACTGGTCAAATTCATTTCCGAAATAATTAGCTTTCGCTATTAAATCCTCTTCTGTTGGATCAAGTAAACCACGAATAAATTTAGCATGTTCTGCCATGATTCGATTCCAAAATACCTCCTGTCCAGCTGCCTCTCTTAGTATATCTATCATATCACCACTTTGAAGTCCTTGTATCATTCTTAGGTATAGTTTCGCTTCCCGTAAGATATGATCTATTAACAAAGGGTAATTTACAGTAAACATACTACAGGAGACAACCCTTGTTAGGATAGTAGTCTTAAATTGAATAAGAGCTGAGATCAATTCTATAGCTTTTTGATTGATCATGTATACCTCTTCATCAAGGCTTCTACTTAATCGTGATTGATTTCCACCCATAAGGTCAATTTCTGCCTGTGTAAGTTCTGTTGGTATATTAATACCAGTATAAAATGATGATGCCATTTCAGCGTTCATCGTATATGGTGTGACTACTTCGCCTGAAGCAAGAACCTCTGGGCTGACCACTCCATTCGAGCTTGATACTACTTCCCAGAGCAACTTATCAAACTCTCTGCGAAAAGAATCCGCTTGCTGTTGAAAGTTTGCATCCCTTGGTGTAAATCCAAGTTCCAAAAAAAACGAGTGTTCTTTCATAATTCTTCCGAAGAAAAGGTGTATCTCTAGTGACTGTCTTGCAAAATCCATAGATGATGGCAAAGGTTAATTCCTCCAAAATACTCCTCATCCTTATGTTATGATATTCTTCGTATTCTGTGAGAACTAAATTAAATTAGTTTGATTAATCATTGTTATGAGATACCGGGAACAGTTTACTTACGTAAAAACAGTATCTGTGCCCCTTGCATAAGGTCACTGATACTGTTCTTCTTTATTCTTTATTCCCTTGTTGTTTTACTCGTTTGTCCTTTTATTGTATAGTAAACTGTTTATTGATTCTGTACCCATTCTGCGATATCGTTAATTACCTGGACAGAAACACTTGATTTCACATCATAATCACTTGGATCAGTTGCTCCGTTGGTTGGCATAAACAGATGATTTAACCCATCATATTCTATAAAACTTACATTCTCGTGTCCTTCCAGTAATTCTTTCCACATAGCAAAATCTATCTGTGAGAATACTTGAAAGTCTGCACTACCCTGTAAGAACAGCATTGGTATCTCTAAGTTCCTTACGATGGACCTGGTATCAATTTCACTTAAGGACTTCCAATAGTAGCCTGTAAGCCCCAAGATAGGTTCTGTTAAGTTCTCATCTGTTAGGTTTTTCACTTGCTCAACATTTACCTGAATACTCTCAAGATACAGCTTTTTCTCATCCTCTGATGATTCCTGATCGAATTGTAAAAAATAAGATGCTTGGTCATAGATAATATCTTCTAGATTTCTTGGACTCCCTGCAAGTGATATTATGCCTGCAACTTCTTGGTTGTCTTGAGCAATTTTAGGACTTAGCATGCCTCCTAAACTATGACCCAACACATAGATACGGTTCCCATCCAAATCCTTATGGGTCTTAGCCAATTCGATTGCCGCTGTCACGTCTTCTAAAACCTCGTCACTCACCGTCATATCCTCTGGGATATTGTCAGCATATTGATAGTATCTTTTATTATAACGTATAGTCGCAATCCCCTTTTTGGCCAAACCTCGTGCTAAATCTCGAAATGGCTTATTACTAACAGCTCCTATGGTTTCATCCATATCATTTTGACCACTTCCATGAACTAAGATGATAACAGGGGGTTTTTCAACTCCTTTTGGCATCGTTAACAAGCCATCCAGTGGTTCATTTATATCACCTACTGTAATCTCTACTTCAGTATATAAATCACTCGGTGCTTTATCATCACCCATCTCTTTGTAGCTTAGATAAAATGTTGTTAACTGAATACTATTATTAAATCCATAGGTAATTAGCAAACCATTATTCTCATATCTCAAGGTGACACCCATAAAAATAGTATCTTCGGTCTCCTGTCCTACAATAGAATCCACTTCTATAAAGGCTCCAAGTGGTTTGATGGTATCGTCAAATGCTTGTTTCAACACATCAGTTGAATACGCTGCCTGCAATTCCTTCGTTAAGTAGCTATGCACCTGATCAAACTCACCCTGTAAAACTTCCTCCGTCAAGCTGTTAGCTAGCTTAGTTAATGCATCTTGGCTATAATCTGGCAATACAGGTGTATCTTCAACTTCTTCTGATATTGGGTTTGTTATCGTTGGTGTGAGCGTCGCTGTTGGTTCTAACTCCGATGTTACTATCTCTTTGTTACATCCTGAAACAGTCAGTACCAGCATAAGCATTGCTATTAGAGCAATCCTTCTTGTTCTCATACTCTTGCTACCTACCTTTCGGCTTTACTGGAGGTCAACTGTAACATTCCATGTTACAGTTGACCTATCTAAATTTATTCCACATCATTAAAGATCTTCGCAATCGGTGAATCCGCATTAAGAATTAATGTCTTTTCCCTTCCACCTAACATTGCTTTTGCCGCATCAAGTGAACGTACAAAAGTATAAAAATCGCTTCTTGATTCATTCTCATAAGCAGAGGACAAGATCTTCATATATTCAGCTTCACCTTCTGCTATCGTCTTCTCAGCTTCGGACTGAGCCTTGGATATGCT
>JAEYWQ010000361.1 GCA_023428885.1 Bacillota bacterium | reverse complement strand
ATATCCAGCAGGGGATGCTACAGAAGATAACATGATGAAAGCTGGTTATGTAGGAGCATTCATTCACAACTGGGATTACCCTTACCGTAATGGTGAAGACAGCATCCAGAGAAACTTAGAAAGATTAGTTGGTGAAGATGCTGCATATATTGCGATTGAACCATTCAAAAATGATGCTGGTATCTATAAGAAGTTCCTTGCAGGCCCAATTGACCGTAAGGTGTTCTTCCCATCTACGAACGATGAACCAGTTGCTTCACTTATGTATCTTGACTGGATCAGTAACCCAGAAAACCGCATCTTCCTTCAGATTGGTGAAGAAGGCGTGACTCATGAAGTTCAACCAGATGGAGCTATTAAAACTCTTGCAGCTACAGGCGAGAAAATCATGAATTCTGGTTTTAACATCGACTATACGATTACATGCAATGGTTTAGATTTTGGTGATACAGAAAAGACTGTGAAGTCAATTGCTCTTGGTTATGCAGGTATTGATTCCCGTTTAATTGAGAAAGCTTTTGCAATTTCTGCAAAGGATGGACGTATTGGACAGAACGTAAATGTTGGTGCAATCAAAGCAGAAGAGGGTCAAGGTCCAGCACTTGCAGCAAAACGTGATACATTACTTGATCAGTCAGTAGTAGCTCCGGCTGATCAGTTTGATGCAACATTTGATTCGGGATTGGCTGATTACCTCAGCTCAGGCGGTCAGGCAATTATTGATGAACGTAAAGCAGCATGGGAAAAGACATTCGGAGATAGCACTAGTCTTCCAAAAGCTAAATAATTAATAGATGGGAGGTTCGTGTAAGAATGAACCTCCTTTTTAAGATTTATGCTATTAATGCTGCAAGATCAATAATAACATCGAGATAAAGAAGGAACGAAAAACCTTCTTCTTAATGTGTTCAAGGAGAATGACCTTATGAAAATGATAATTCGCTGGTTTTCCAATGGAGATGACAGTGTAACCTTAAAACAGATTCGGCAAATTCCCGGCGTGACTGGTGTAGCAACAATGCTATCAGATATACCTGTCGGCGAAGTTTGGCCACTATATCGATTAGAAGAACTTCGTAACGAAATACAAGCAGCAGGGCTTGAACTAGAAGTAATCGAAAGTGTAAATATACATGAAGATATTAAAAAGGGATTACCATCCAGAGATAGATACATAGAAAATTATATCAAAACTATGGAGAATTTATCTAAAATAAATATAAAATGTTTATGTTATAATTTTTTGCCTGTTATGGATTGGGTGAGAAGTAATCTTGATTACCCTCTAGATGATGGCAGTAGAGTTTTGGCATATAATCATGAAGAGGTTCTTAAAATGAATCCTTCCATGATGGCAGAAAATATGCTTGGTAACTCAAAGGGTTATACACTACCAGGGTGGGAGCCAGAAAGAATAAAGTTAATGTCAGAAGACATTAAGTTCTACCAATCGATTACAATGGAACAATATTGGGATAATCTGAAATACTTTTTGGATGCAGTCATTCCATATGCACAAGAATATGATATCAAAATGGCAATACATCCAGATGATCCACCGTTTTCAATCTATGGACTCCCTAAAACTATAAATAATGTAGAAAACATAAGAAAATTTTTAAGTTTAAATTCTAGCCCATATCATGGTTTAACTTTCTGTACAGGTTCCCTCGGTGCAGAAATGAAGAATGATATTCCAGCTATGATTAAGGAATTCGCAGCCCAGGGACGTATTCATTTTGCTCATATTAGAAATATAAAACACATCGAAGAAAAAATATTTACAGAATCTGCGCATTTAAGCCAATGTGGTGATTTGGATATGTATCAAATAGTAAAAGCATTTCATGACAACGGATTTGATGGATATATCCGTTCTGATCATGGTAGGATGATATGGGGAGAGCAAGCCAGACCCGGATATGGACTTTATGATAGGGCATTAGGAGCTACTTATCTTTTGGGTTTATGGGAAGCAATAGAAAAGAATAAACAATCATAAATAAAAATGAATGCAAGCACTCATTCTCAGAACTTGGAGGCAAATTATGAATATTTCTGTACGGGCATCAAAGGAAAGTGCAAGAGATTATGCTTTAAGGCAGATTCGTGAAAACATAATATCTTTGAAATTAAAGCCAGGTAGCGGGGTTAGTGAGAATGAACTGGCAAAGGAGTTAGGTATTAGCAGAACGCCTGTCAGAGAAGCCTTGCAGGAACTTCAAAAAATGAATTTAATAGAAGTCTACCCACAAAAGGGAAGCTTGATCGCCCATATAGATTTTGATATTGTTGAAGAAATGGTATTCTTGCGGAAAGTCTTAGAAAAAGCAGTAGTAGAAGAACTGTGTACCTGCATTAAGGAAAGTGATTTACAGGAACTTGATAAGAATATTCAGTTACAAGAATTTTATCTAGATCAAAGAAATCCTGAGAAGATATATGAGCTGGATAATGAGTTTCACAAGGCACTATTTACCATGTGCAACAAGGAGAGAATCTATAATCTTATGGAAGGAACACAGGGACATTTTGATAGAATTCGTGCTTTAAGCATATATTCTGTGAAAGATATCAAAACTGTTGCTGACCATAAAGCGATTGTGAATGCAATCAGAATCAATGATAAAAAATTAGCAACTGATTTTATAGTAAAGCATCTTACTAGATATAAATTAGATCAAAAAGAAATTATTGATAAATATCCAGAATATTTTAGTAAGGATATAAAAGAATTAGCGTGATTGTTTTTATGATCGTAATAAGCAAAAATAAATACCCTGTGGGAAACTCAATTCTCACAGGGTATTATCTTTGATATAGCTTACTCAGTCCTTTCTATGTGTTCGAGTAGCAAAACCTTTAGTTATTGATAATATGTCTTGATAATTCTAACAATACAATCATTCAAATTCTCTACCTGATAATTGCCGATCGTAGGTTCTAAATGCGAATCTCCGATGCCGCTATGATCAGTTAAGAAGGTATAGGTACCACCTGTTAATATAGCTATTGTTCTTAAAAAGGTCTCGGTATCCTTATCAACTCCGCTGGATGCTACAGGAATAATGCGAATTCCTTGATTTGCCGCTTCAATAATTGATTTTTGTAAAGTATCATTAATCTGGGTATCACCGCTATGAGGTGGAGCGTCTAGGATAAGAAATAGTAATTTCACACTATCTGAATTCCAATCATGATTCATAATTCCATCATATAATGCCTGTTCAACAGCTTCTGGATAATCTCCTCCGCCGTCTGCAAATTCTTGATTTAGCTGGCTAAGCACTAATTCTGAATTAAAAGTAAATTCATTGGATTTTACTACATATTCATCACCCTCATCACGATAGAAGTTTATGCTATATCTAGTGTTCTGATCTGCAACTTTTTTTGCGATATCTTCAAATTCAGTTTGAAGGTACCTAAGTTCATCACCCATAGATCCAGTAGTGTCAAACACAAACATCAGGTCTAGGGCCTTGGTATTAGAAGTATCATCAATTGTTACAGTCACATCTTGATAAAGCCTATATTGTGATTGGCTATTAGGATTCTGACCATCCAAACCCTGTACTAATACAAGATCCGTACTGCTGGAGATTCCATTTTTACTAATGTTTAGTGACGCTGGTACTTGATTGTCATTTAATAGATTAAAGAATACATATGCAATTCCATTATAATCAGAAACTGCTTTCCATATTACTTCTTTGGAGGTGTTTAAAAGTTCAACCCTTGCATTTTTTACAGGGCTTCCCTCAGTGCTAAGAACGGTAACTATAATACGATTTATAGGATTCATCCCAAAGCTTGGAGTAATTAATTGATTATTAGCAATAAGGTTGCTAAAGAATGTCCAATTATTATTATCGTTCCATTCTCCTGCAGTTAATAAGCCTGCTGTTTTATTATTGTTATATTCAGGTTCTACAGGCTCTATAGGTTCTACAGGATCTACTGGATCTAAAGGTTCTACAAAGTCTACAGGAACACCAGGCTCTACAGGAACGCCAGAATCTACAGTATCCAATTTGCTAGTTGTTGTTAGCTTCATAGTGTCATCTGATCCTGCAGTATATGTAGTTTCAGGAGCTTCTATAGCTTTAAGAGATTCACCAGAATCTTTCGTTTCCGTTCCTACTGCTGCTGTTTCGCTCTTAACAGTAGTCTTTGATTCCACAGTTACATCACCAGACGTATCATAATATCCATTAGACTCATCGCTTTTAGAACCACATCCTACTACAAAAAAGATAGAAACAGTAATTAGTAAAATAACACTCAATATTCTCCTCTTCATACATACCCTCCCATAACTATGTTTTAGTTATCAGCTAGCACTCAGGTAGATTCCATGAGCAATCACTGCTGATCTATTCATTAGACGCTAACCCTTTATATAATGTTCCAAAATTTTCTACTATTTTTATGAGTAAAATTTTGGCGAATAATTATTGATTTTAGGTAGACCTATCGTGTATAATTTTACCGGACCATATATAACATCATGGAATAAACAATAAAGAAGATGGTAACGTCTTTTATGAAAGGATTTAGTATGAAACGATTTGCAGTGGGTATTATGTTTGTATGTTTAGTTTTGTGTACCTCTTGTAGCAAAAAAGCAGTAGTTGAAACCAATAAACCAGAGGTGGATATTAACGAAGAGAAAGAGGGAGCTCTTGGAGATGGTGCAGACGAAGAACAAGTAAATGACCAGGATGGAAATGGAAAAGAAAAAATGACAGAAGGAGTGGGAGATGTAACTACGATCGATGTAATTGGATCGATAGATGACGAGCCATCCTTAACAGAAAAAGAAGTAGAACGGCAGGAGTCCCTGGAAGCCTATGAGAATTTTATGAGAAATGAATCAAAGTTATCCTTTCATCGATTTTCACCAAAGGACTATATGGATGAAGACTTATTTGAAAAAGGAAACGAATATACACTTTCAGAGCTTTTACATATCATAACCGATAGCTATTTTGAATACTCTACAAACAAAAAAGTTAATCACATAGAATATAGCTATATTGATTGTGGTATGGATGAAGTAAACGAGTTAATACTTCGTTTTCATGGAATGGATATTTATGGAGAAGACGATAATAGTACTCTTGTATATATCATAAAATACATCGATGGGAAACTAGAACTTTGCCATTCTTATGAAACATGGGCAAGGAGTGAATCCACAATCAATGAATATGGATATTATAGTTCTTATGGTAGTGGTGGTGCCAGCTTACATATAGAAGAATATGGTTTAGTTGACGAAGATGGTAACTGGAATTTGATTGCATCCGTGGAAAGCGAACTAGATCTGAATCAACTTTCTTGGTCTGATGAGCTAGGCCAACTTCCTGCCGTGGCTATGGCAAAGGGAATATCTACTTGGATTGAGTTACAGACCATATATTTTGATAGGAATGAAAATGAAGCTAGCTTTGAGCCTGGTAGCCAAGAGCATGTGTATACCTTCAATGTTTATGATGATAATATGGATCCAATCCAAGATGAAAACCTTTATACGAACAGCATATATAAAGACATCTTTGATGAGGCCAAGGTAGCATATGTTACAGCAGATGAGGTTTCGACTATGATTTCTTTGAGGGAGGAAAAGGTAGGAGCTAGCGCCAAAGTCAAGGAAGGGAAAGAAATAACTTGGAGGATTCTAAGTAACCAACTGTTTTCTGATTACGTAGGAAGATAGTTCTGCTGGTCGTGTTGAAAGTCTAATTAGGTGTTATTATGAATGATGAGGGAATATAGCAACAGAAGTTAGTAAATATAAATTAATGAAGTAATGGTAAAGACTCACAAAAATCAGCCTCCCATTTGATATTTTTCCTGTCTACTTGACAAGGTACATATCATCAATAAATGGGAGGCTGTTATTATTAGATGAGGTGTAAGAAGTGATACAATTGATAGATCGATAGTCAAAGCAATAACACCGATTACTTGTCACGATTAGCAGAGCTATTCTAGATTTATCCGTAGCAAGTTACATGTAAGTTTGCAAAGTTTTCGAATATTTTCGAAAATTATAATTGATTTTTCGTATAATAATAGTGTATAATTGACCAGACATGTGAAATCATTATATTTTTCGTTTCCGTCAAAGTCATGGAAGGGAAAGCTATAACATGGAGATTTTTTAGTAAAGATATGATTTCTGATTACATAGGGAGATAATATAGAGAGGATTTAGTGTGAGTAAAATAATTGTAGCTGGGTTAATTAACATTGAGACAACATTAAAGGTAAAGGGATTTCCAATTGAGTATTTTCCAATTGACTATCCTTTTTATGGAATAGGATCTGGAGTTGCAGGAGTAGCAATCAATATCCCCAAAGCTCTTAGTACCTTAGGAGAAAAAGTTAAGATTGTATCTTTGCTTGGCCAGGATGAAGAAGCCGATCGTGTGGAAAGGATGTTTGATCAGTTAGGATGGAGTAAAGAGTATATTAAAAAGGAACTTTCTGATACCCCTCAATCTGTGATCCTTTATGATCCAACTGGAAAAAGAGAAATATACTGTGATTTAAAAGATATTCAAGATAAAACATATCAGGAAGAGTTATTAGAAGAGGAATTTAGTGACTGTAAAGTTGCTATTGTTTGTAATATCAACTTTACACGTCCATTACTAAAGATTGCTAAGGACAAAAATATAACAATCGCTACAGACGTGCATGTTCTTAATGATATTCATGATAGCTATAATAAAGAATTTATGGAATATGCAGATATACTATTCCTTAGTGACGAGAAATTACCATGTTCACCAGAGCGCTTTATTCATGATTTAAAAGAAACTTATCCATGTAAAATTATCGTTATGGGACTGGGAGCTAAGGGAGTAATGCTATATGATCGTAAGGAAGAGGCCTTATATCACCTGGATGCAGTAAATACCCGTAAGGTGGTTAATACAGTAGGAGCAGGAGATGCTTTGTTTAGCTCATTTATTCATTATTATTCAAAAGGTGAGAGTCCAGTGGAAGCTATAAAGAGAGCTGAAATTTTCGCTTCCTATAAAATCGGTACAGATGGTGCAGCAAAAGGGTTTATTGATGAAGCAATGATCGAAGATTTTTACCGTGGATTAGAATTTAAGATTGAGAAGTTATAATCTACGTATCACTATGACTTCTTTCAAATTAAGCATATCTGTGCAGATTATCCTAGCATCCGTGCAGATTCTTTCTTTCATGTTCTCTTAATTTCTATTACAATTCATAGAGAATATAAATCTGAAAGGAGAATCTATGAAACAATTATCTATGAAAAAACTATCTACATACCTTATTATCTGCACACTTATGGCTGTAAACTTTACTGCTTGTTCTAAAGCAATTTCCTTAAAGACAATTAAAGCAGGAGAGGAAATCAAGATTACTTCTTCATCTTTAAACAGCGATGGAAAATGGCGATCTGTTATCACCTTATCCAAGGGTGATAATAAATCACCACAAATATCCTGGACCCCAGTAGAAACTGCTTCTTGTTATGCCATCTATATGATTGATATCTCAGCGGGTAACTGGTGCCATTGGATCGCAAAAGATGTAAAAGTGACCGAGCTTGAGATGGGTGCAACTCTTGAAAACAGCCAATATATTGGGCCTTATCCACCAAGTGGAAATCATACTTATGAGCTTATGATTTATGCGCTTAAGGAATCTCCAGATTCCTATATTGGCTACTTTGATAGTAAAAATTCTTCGATGGATGATATCATTGCAGCACTTGATACCTTTAAGGGATCCACTGGAAATATACTCTCCACCGGGGTGTTAAGCGGAACCTATCAATCTGGTGATGTAGTGGAATAAAAGGACTTATGATATTCACTAGGTGCGATACCACAATATAATTTAAAGGATCTGGAAAAATAACCGGCATCGAAATACCCTACTCGGAACGCAACTTCCTGTATCGGTATTTCGGTGTCTCTTAATAAGATGCTGGCTAACTGCATTCGTATTTGGGTAAAATACTTCATTACGGTTGTATTCAGTTCCATTTGAAATTCCTTATTTATTTGATTTCGATTACACGCAAACATTTTTTCTAAGTGTTCTAATGTAATTTTCTTATCTATATTTTGTGTGAGATAGGCTACTATGCTATGAACTATTCTATTTTTATTCTTATCTAGTATGATACTCATATTCTGCAATGACTTATTATTATGTAAACTCTCAAGGAAAAAGAGTGTTTCAATAAAATAAGATCTACTTCTACATGGCCAATAGCCATCTTCTTGCTCTGTTAGCTCTTTATTAATCTTATTGAGTAATTGTTTTAAGGTAACAGTAGAGACAGCATCTAGTAGGATAAGCGGACGCTTGGAATTATTAATATCATAAAATGAACTTAATAAGGTCAAATCCTGAAACAGTGTTGTTCCACCCATTTTTTTATAAAAACTTGGGTGGAATACGCTGTAATTTAGTTGATCATTCAAAGCAATTGGTTGAAAGAAGAGGACCATGATCTTGCAGTCGTGGATTTTGTCAAATTCTATGGTATCCGAATGATTCAAGCAAATGACAGAGGGAGCGACGATAACTACTGTTTGACGCTTGTGTGTTATGGCAGAATTTCCCTCAAGGAAAAGTATTAGCTTACAGGTCTGATCATCATTCATATGAAGGAAGGCTTCTTGATTTTCTAATACCCTTAAGTAAACTATTCGGTTCCATTCTTTATTGTAGCTTCTTGTCAGTAAGTCCATAGCATTCAATCTCCTAGATAGCACAGTGAAATTTATATTTACTATTATAACCAATCATTTCCATCAGGTCAATTGATAGGATTTATGATTGCCTTAATCCTTCTCACACCAGCACTTGACGCTTCTTCCTTTATGATAGAAAAACGGCCAAGCTCTTTTGTGTTTCCAGCATGAGGCCCGCCACAGATCTCCTTGGAAAAACCAGAAATCGTATAGACCTTAACGCGTTCGCTGTATTTGCTATCAAAGATGCCAATAGCTCCAGATAATTTAGCGTTTTCTAATGTCATTTCTTCACAGAGTACATCAATTTCATTGGTGATTGCTTCATTTACGATGGCTGACACTAGGATGAGTTCTTCTTTGGTTACTTTGCGATCAAAGGAGAAGCTTGTTCTGTATTGGATGGAGTAATTTTCTTAGGGTCACCAAGGATAAAGGTCATAGCTCTGATGTGCTCACTAATAATTCGAAAACTTCTCTTAGTTTCCTCGGAATAAGCCGTAGGACTTAGTTCTTTCAATTTATCCATAACGGGTATAAACAATTCGGTGTCATACACGTTGTCTTTACCGTTCATAATTGTAAGAACGCGTTCCATCCCCATTCCTGTGTCTACATTTTTTTGAGCTAATGGTTTAAAAGAACCGTCAATATCCTTGTTGTATTGCATAAAGACATTATTCCAGATTTCAACGTATTTACCGCAATGGCAGGAGGGACCACAGTTATCACTACATTTTGCTTTCCCCATATCGTAAAAGATTTCTGTATCTGGGCCACATGGACCAGTATCTCCAACAGGTCCCCACCAATTTTCTTCTTTCCCATAATAAAAAATCTGATTTTGGGATAAGCCTTTAGATCTCCAGATGCCGGAAGCTTCTTCATCTCTTGGAACATTCTCATCCCCTTCAAAAACCGTAACAGCTAAGCGATTCACTGGAATTAATAGCTTGCTTGTTAAGAAATCAAAGCTAAAGGATATGGATTCTTCTTTAAAATAATCTCCCAAGGACCAGTTACCCAGCATTTCAAAAAAGGTTAAGTGAGTATTATCACCAACTTCATCGATGTCACAAGTTCTTACACATTTTTGGATATCAACTAATCGCTTTCCTTGTGGATGGTTTTCCCCAAGTAAGTAAGGCACCAAAGGATGCATGCCTGCAGTCGTAAATAAAACAGTCGGATCGTTGTCTGGAAGCAGGGATGCCGAGGCGATTTCTTTATGCCCCCTTTCTTTGAAAAAGTCTACATACATTCTTCTTAGTTCTTGTGCTGTCATATTTGTTACTCCTTTCTATTAATTTTTATTACATAGGAAAATTTATTCCTTTGAAACCTGTTTGGGCACGAAAGTGTCTGTGGTGCAGACTATTTGTTTAATGAAATAAAAAAAGCCCCAAGCTGAAGTATCAGCTTAGGGCGAACTAACTAGTCCGTGTTACCACCTAGATTCAAGGATAAACCTTGCACTCAATTCAGTACATGGGATTCCCAGATACTGCTTTCCTTTTAACGGCGGAAACTCCGATGAAGTCTACTTAAAGATTGCTCTTGTTCGATTCACAGCTCCGAGACTGCTTCCACGTTACCTTCGTAAAGATTCGCACCACCATCTTCTCTCTGTAACTAGCTTAACGTTTACTATTTCTCATCATTGCCTTTGGTTTTTTAATTTAATGTAGAGTATCATAATTGATAACATTTGTCAAACTAAAAGTTATGGGGGTTTACTTACATATAGGATATTACGCATTGACAAGATAAGGAAAAAACTATAAGCTTGATTGCAAAAACATGAAATGTCTGATACTATAATTATCAGTATACTTGTATACTATATTTAGATTCAGTATAGTTACAAAAGCAACTTGAAAATTATTAGTACTTAAAGAAAAGAAAGGCATTATAATGATAGACAGATTAGATGTGCATACTCACACAATAGCCAGTGGGCATGCGTATAGTACAATCAAGGAAATGGCTGAAGAGGCTGCAAAGAAAAAGATTGAATTGCTAGGAATTACAGAACATGCACCAGCGATGCCTGGAACCTGCCACTTATTCTATTTTGAGAATCTTCATGTGATTCCTAGAGAATTGTTTGGTGTGAAGTTATTATTTGGGTGTGAGGTGAATATACTAGACTCTTCTGGAGCGATGGACTTAGATGATCGGGTCCTTGCCAAGATGGATCTATGCATCGCAAGTATACACCCACCGTGTTATAAGAAGGGGAACAAGGAAGAGAATACAAAAGCAATCATAAATGTTATGAAGAACCAATATATTAACATCATAGGTCACCCAGATGATGGACGGTTTGAATTAGATTATGAGGAAATTGTGAAAGCAGCAAAGGAATATCAGGTGTTATTAGAAATCAACAATGCATCCCTATCCCCTAAAAGCTTTCGCCCTAATACTAGGGAGAATGATTTGCTTATGTTAGAATATTGTAAGAAATATAAAGTTCCAGTTATTCTTAGTAGCGATGCTCATATCGCTTATGAGATAGGAAAACATGAATTTGCAAGATCTGTCATAGAGGAAGCTAACTTCCCAGAAGAGCTAATTATCAATGGTTCCCCAGAAGCATTATTAATGATGATACAGCGAAAACGAAGTAATTGCATCTAGTAAGGCAATTTAGCTGAAGTAGTTACGGTTGAAGATGATAAATTTGACGGTAATCTAGAAAGATTTGAAGGGTTGACAAATAAGACAGCCACTGATATTATGAATGATTATAGGCAATGGCGTCTAATGGGACGCTTTTGCCTTTTTTTTGTTAACATTGTTATTATGATTATAAAATCGTTTCAAAAGGAGAGAGGAAGATGGGGCATTATTCAAAACAAGATATTTTAAGAATGGTGGAAGAAGAGGATGTAGAGTTTATTCGACTTCAGTTTACTGACATCTATGGTAACTTAAAGAATGTGGCTGTCACAACCAGCCAGCTTGACAAGGTGTTGAACAACCAATGTATGTTTGATGGTTCATCCATCGAAGGTTTCGTACGCATCGAAGAGTCTGATATGTACCTTTATCCTGACTTGGATACTTTTGAAATTTTCCCTTGGAGACCTCAACAAGGAAAGGTTGCAAGATTTATTTGCGATGTTTATCGTACAGATAGAACTCCATTTGAAGGAGACCCTCGATATGTATTAAAGAAAGTATTAAAAGAGGCTAGTGATCTAGGATATACCTTCCATGTTGGACCAGAATGTGAATTCTTCTTATTTAATGTAGAAGAGAATGGGGTACCAACAACCAAAACACAGGAAAAGGGTGGCTATTTTGATGTTGGACCAGTGGATACCGGCGAGAATGTACGTCGTGAAATGGTATTAACATTAGAGGAGATGGGATTTGAAATTGAAGCTTCTCATCATGAGGTGGCACCTGCACAGCATGAGATCGATTTTAAATATGAAGATGGTTTAAAGACTGCAGATAATATAGTTACTTTTAAGATGGCGGTACGTACCATAGCTAGACGTCATGGTATGCATGCTACTTTTATGCCAAAACCTAAGACTGGTATCAATGGTTCTGGAATGCATATTAATATGTCCTTAATGAAGGATGGCAAGAATATATTCAATGATCCAAATGCAGAAAATGGTTTAAGCGAGGAAGCACATCAATTTATTGCTGGTTTAATGCACCATATTTCTAGTATGGCTGCCATCACCAATCCTCTTGTGAATTCATATAAGAGACTTGTACCAGGTTATGAGGCACCAGTTTATATTGCATGGTCTGAGAAGAACCGCAGTCCTTTGATTCGTATTCCAGCATCCAAGGGAGAAAGCACAAGGGTAGAGTTGCGCTCTCCAGATCCATCTGCGAATCCATACCTTGCACTTGCAGTATGCTTGGCAGCAGGGCTGGATGGAATTAAGAATAAGATGGTAGCAAAGGCTAGTGTTGATAAAAATATCTATAACATGTCAGATATCGAGAAGGAAGAACTAGGTATACAGAGTTTACCAAGTAGTCTCATTGAAGCAGTGGGTGAATTAGAAAAGAGTGAATTTATGAGATCAGTACTGGGAAATCATCTGTTTGATAATTATATCAAAGCAAAGAAAGCTGAATGGAATCAATACCGTACCCAAGTTTCTGAATGGGAAATTGATCAATATTTGAACCGCTTCTAATATATATTTCAACAATTAATTGCAATGGAGGTGGTCAAATGTGCTGAGTATAATTATAGCCTTTCCTAAAATAGAAGATGCAAATAATATTAAAATGCTCTTAATACGTAATGGTTACGAAGTGAATGCAACTTGTACTACTGGGGCGCAAGCAATTGGTATTGCGAACGAATTAGATGAAGGTATCGTAATCAGTGGGTATCGCCTCCCTGATATGCTATATCGAGAGCTGAATGGATATCTTCCGAAGGGCTTTGAGATGCTTTTACTAGCTTCAGCGCAGCGACTCTCAGAAAGTAGTGAGGGCAATATTGTAAGTCTTAGTATACCAATTAAGGTTCAAGACCTTATTAATACCTTACAAATGATGACCTACAACTACATGCGTAGGAAGAAAAGGGAAAGAAACAAACCAAGAGAACGATCACAGGAAGAAAAAGATGTGATACAAAGAGCAAAGCTTCTCTTGATGGAACGTAATAACATGTCAGAAGAAGAGGCTCACCGCTACATACAAAAAACTAGTATGGATAGTGGCACAAACCTAGTTGAAATGGCAGAAATGATATTAAGTTTAATGTAATGATTTAATCATATAAGAGGTTGGAGGCAAGCATGGTAAAGTTTACAAAGATGCAAGGTTGTGGAAATGATTATGTGTATGTAAATTGTCTCAAGGAGACGATCAAGGATCCGAATGCATTTGCAAAGCTGGTAAGTGATCGTCATTTTGGGATTGGTTCGGATGGATTAATCTTGATTAAAGGCTCAAACGTTGCAGATTTTACTATGCATATGTACAATCTGGATGGTAGTCAAGGCCAGATGTGCGGCAATGCAATTCGCTGTGTTGGAAAATATGTTTATGACCATAAGATGACGGATAAAACCAGCTTAAGCATTGAAACTTTAGGGGGGATCAAGTATTTAGAACTACAGGTTCAGGATGATTTGGTTACCTCAGTTAGCGTTGATATGGGAGAACCTATCTTAACACCAAAGCTGATACCTATCGCAGTGGAGGCTGCCCAGGTAATTGATATGCCGATTACCGTAGAGGGAAGAGAGTTTCGTATGACAAGTATTTCCGTTGGTAATCCTCATGCGGTTGTTTTTATCGATGATACGCAAAGCTTTCCAATTGAAAGCTTTGGACCAATTTTTGAACACCATCCCTTATTTCCAGAACGAGTGAACACGGAGTTTGTTCAGGTACTGAATCGTAAGGAGATCAATATGCGTGTATGGGAACGTGGCTCGAATGAAACATGGGCTTGTGGAACTGGAGCAACTTGCAGTGCATATGCAGCCATTTTAAATGGATATGTAGAGGATGAGGTCACGGTTCATATGCTTGGTGGAGATTTAATCATTCGTTATGATCGAGCAAGTAACCATTTATATATGACGGGGCCAGCAGTCGAAGTGTTTGAAGGTACCATTAACATTAATTTATAAGATATAAGGAATAAACCATAAGGAGAGAACTTGATGTTTAAATTAAATGAAAATTACTTGAAGCTACCTGGGAGCTATTTATTTTCTACAATTGGGAAAAAAGTCCGTGATTATCAGGCGGAACATCCTGATAAGAAGATTATTAGTCTAGGTATTGGTGATGTAACACAGCCGTTGGCACCAAGCATTATCGAAGCTCTTCATAAAGCAACCGATGAGATGGCTGATATGCAAACCTTTAAAGGTTATGCTCCTGATTTGGGTTATGAGTTTTTACGTTCTGCAATTGCAAGTGAAGATTTTAAGAGCCGTGGTGTTACTATTGCATTGGACGAAATCTTTGTTAGTGATGGTGCCAAAAGTGATTCCGGTAATATCGGTGACATCTTCGGTCTTGATAATAAGATAGCAGTATGTGATCCTGTCTACCCTGTTTACGTGGATACTAATGTTATGGCAGGAAGAACTGGAGAGTATGACCCTAATACTGGTAAATGGAGTAACGTAATCTATATGCCATGTACCAAAGAGTATGATTTCCTGCCACAGCTTCCAAAGGAAGTTCCAGATATTATCTATTTATGTTTCCCAAATAACCCAACAGGCTCTGCCATGACTAAGACAGAACTTCAAAAGTGGGTTGATTATGCAAATCAACATAAAGCTGTGATTATCTACGATGCAGCTTATGAAGCTTATATTAAGGAGGATGCTTATCCGCATTCTATCTTTGAATGTGAGGGAGCAAAAACCTGTGCCATCGAATTACGTAGTTTCTCAAAGAATGCTGGATTTACTGGCACGAGACTAGGATATACAGTAATTCCAAAGGAATTAAAAGCTGGGGATGTGACTGTGAATAGTTTATGGGCCAGACGTCATGGAACGAAGTTTAATGGTGCACCTTATATTATTCAACGGGCTGGAGAGGTTGTATATTCCGAAGCTGGTAAGAAAGAAACGAGAGCACAGATAGAATATTACATGAATAATGCTAAGGTAATTCGTGATGGATTACAGGCAGCTGGCTACAATGTATCTGGTGGTGTGAATGCACCTTATATCTGGTTACAGACTCCAGACAATATGACTTCCTGGGAATTCTTTGATGAATTATTAAATAAAGCCAATGTGGTGGGTACTCCTGGTTCTGGATTTGGACCAAGTGGTGAAGGCTACTTTAGACTTACTGCCTTCGGAAGCTATGAGAATACATTAGAAGCATTAAAACGAATCAAATCAATCTAGTTCATAAGAAGAACAATCAAATGAGAGCATGGTTAGCCTTTTCCTAGGTAACCATGCTTTTTTAATCAATTAGAAATTGGTTCGTAGTTCCTATTGATTAAAAAGCCCTTCGGGCATGATGCGCAGCTTCACGCGCGGAACAAAAGTGTGGTCTAGTTTCTCTATATTATTGTTGAATAAAGGTGATTACTTTTGATATAATAGAGAAGCGCGAATGGATGAAGGAGGCATGGTTACTAATATGATATATCCTGAATATTTAAAAGCTGGAATGATGATTGGAGTTACGGCATGCTCTGATGGGAGGTCATCGGAGATTGAATTTAAACGTATAGATCATGCGGCAAAGCAGTTTGCACAACGTGGATTTCCTGTTGTGGAAACGAATAATGTCCGCACAAGTGAAAAAGGAAGAAGCAGTGATGCAATCACTCGTTACGAAGAGCTGATGCAGTTAGTTCGTGACGATAACATGAAAGCCATTATGATGGCATCTGGTGGAGACTTTTTAATGGAGGTCTTGCCATATCTGGATTATAAAGAAATTGCAAAGCATCCAAAGTGGTATCAGGGATATTCTGATCCTACAGGATTACTATACACGATAACCGTGAATTGTGATATGGCTACGGTGTATGCTAGTAATTACGGAGAATTTGGAATGGGTGAGTGGCATTCAAGCTTAACTCAGAATGTGGAAATCTTAGAAGGAAAACGTAGCGAACAGGCAAGCTTTGATCGCTATATGGATGGTTTTTTAGAGAAGGTGACCGGATATGAAGGCTTTCTTTTGGACAAAGAAGTTGCTTGGCGAAATGCAAGAAATGAAGATAAAGTAGTAATGAAGGGCCGTATGTTAGGAGGTTGTCTGGATGTATTGCTTAATCTGGTAGGAACAAAATATGATAAAACCAAGGAATTTATTGAGAAGTATAAGGAAGATGGAATCCTTTGGTACCTTGAGAGCTTTGATTTAAGCAGTGAACAGATAGCTACAGGCTTATGGAACTTGAGAGAAGCTGGTTGGTTTCAATACACAAAAGGATTTGTATTCGGTAGGCCAAGCTTTTATCGTAGTAATTATGACTTTACCTTTGATGAAGCGGTTCTATCTGTCTTGGATCCTTTACAAGTTCCAATCGTGTTTGACATCGATTGTGGGCATAAGCCTCCAAGAATGACATTTATCAATGGTGCTATTGGGGAAATTGTATCTACAGATGGAAAAGGTACATTATCCATGGAGTTTAGATAATTAATTTGGAAGAGAGGAATCACATAGGAATGGAACTAAATATGGGTGAGATGGAGCAGGGGGATAAAAGGCGAACTCAGCCACGAGAGATTTTAGGAAACAAGATGGGTTATGTGGGAGTGCTAATCTTCCCACTTGCTTTTTGTTATTTGGAATTGGTATTTCATTTACTTGTATTTAAGAAGATTGATAACAATATATGGTACCCAATCTTTATTGCAGTCACAAGTGGATTAATCATCGGGGCTTTGGCTAGTATATTTGATCGTCGCATCAATTTAATCCTAGGTATGACAATTATTTCTGTTGTATCTGTCTGGTTTTGTGTACAACTAGTATTTCAACACATATTTCGTACTTTTTTGTCGCTATACAGCATTGGAGAGAATGGTGGAGACGTACTTGAGTTTTGGAAAGAAGCATTAAATGCTATACTAAATAAGCTACCTGGAATTTTGTTATTACTCTTACCAATACCTGTGATAGCAATTTTTATCAAGAAATATCAGTTATTGAAGAAACAATCCTTATACTTGGGGCTATTTAGTTTTACTGCTTCTGTTATTACATATATTATTTTTTGCTTGACTTTGTTAATTCCGGGTACAAAAGATCATACGCCTTATGATTTATACTTTGAGAATTTTATTCAAGACTTAAGCGTAGAGAAACTAGGTGTGTTAACAGCAACAAGATTTGATCTGCATAATGTAATGTTTGGTATGGATGATTTCGCGGTGGATGAAGACGTGTTCCTAGTGGTAGAAGACTTGATTATTACGGTAACACCGGTTGTAACACCTGCTGTAACAACGACTCCAATCCCACAGACAACAGATGCGACAGCAACCCCATCGCCAACACCGACACCAATACCTGTGGACACTTCACCCAATGTATTGGAGATCGATTATGCGGCACTAGCAGGGGAAGAAAAGGATGAAGCAATTGCCTCCCTTTATCAATACTTTGCGAAAGTAACACCAACGAATAAGAATGAGTATACTGGTATGTTTGAGGGCTATAACTTGATTTTCCTAACAGCAGAAGGCTTTTCTCCTTGGGCTGTGGATGAGTTGGTTACGCCAACTTTATATAAACTAACACACTCTGGATTTGTATTTGAGAATTTCTACACACCGATATGGTGGACTTCCACTAGTGATGGAGAGTATGTGGCTTGTACTGGATTGATACCTTCTGGTTCCAATAGTTTTTCGAAATCAGCCAAGAATGATATGCCATTTTGTCTAGGTTGGCAGTTTAAGGAACTGGGGTATACAACAAAGGCTTACCATAATCATAGCTATACTTATTACAATCGGCATCTAACACATCCAAATATGGGATATGAGTTTAAAGGAACAAATGGTGGAGGTCTAGAATTAAAGAAAACCTGGCCAGAATCTGATCTGGAGATGATGGAGCTTACGATTCCAGAATACTTGAATCAACAACCATTTCACGCTTATTATATGACGGTTAGTGGCCATATGGAGTATACTTTCATAGGGAATTCCATGGCATCAAAAAACAAAGATTATGTAAAGGATCTACCTTATTCTGATGATTGTAAGGCCTATATTGCTTGCAATAAAGAGCTGGATTTGGCCCTGGAATATCTGATCAAAGAATTGGATCAGGCAGGGGTGCTGGATAATACAGTAATTGCACTTAGTGCAGATCATTATCCTTATGGATTGGCAAAAGAAGAAATCGATGAGCTGGCAGGTCATGAAGTAGAAGAGAACTTTGAACTTTATGAAAACTACTTTATTCTGTGGAATTCTGCTATGAAGGAGCCGATTGTCGTGGATAAATACTGTTCCAGTCTTGATATTATGCCAACCTTAAATAATCTATTCGGCATCGAGTATGACTCCAGATTGTTCATGGGGCAGGATATCCTATCCGACTCTCCTGGACTGGTTATGATGTCCAATCAGAGTTTCATCACTGACTATATTAAGTATAATTCTAAAACTGGTGAGAGTGAGGTACTACAGGACGTGGAATTACCAGAAAACTATTTAAAGGGTTATATATCGATTGTGAAGAATAAATTTAATGTATCTGCTAGTGTGATAAAGAATAATTTTTATCATAATTTATTGCCGTATTTGAATTTAGATACTTATCAAAAACCTGTGATAAAAGATTAATAATATAAATTACTTGGACCTGATTCATAGATTCAAGAAAACATGCATAATATTAAGCTAAAGTAAGTAAAATAAAAAAATAAAAATACCTCTTGCCAGATCTTTAAATTAATGGTAATATAACAAACAATATAAGAAAAGCGAAGAAAGAGACTTACATCAATAGTCACACTGAGAGACAGGAAGCACACGTCACCGACTGAGAGCGTGTACATAGTGAAGAGTTGATGCTAGGAACACTCTGGAGCTCGTGGGTTGAACGTAACTTTAAGTAAGCTCATGCGTGACACGCGTTAAGTGTAGAGAGAAGAAACGAAGGCGTTTCTTAATGAAGGTGGTACCACGGGAATAAACTCGTCCTCTAGATTTTTATAATCTAGGGGACTTTTTTAATTTCCGCGATAGTAAAGTGATCAGATGACAGGTGGACAGCTAACCGCGCGGAGCCTAGTGCGATGATCACGATTGAAATTATGATAAAAAGGAGATGAAGTTATGGAGTTTATTACAGGATTAAAGAAGAGTAAGACAATGACAATCAGCGAGATAGCATCACAGAAGGATCTCTTGTCCAATCAAAAGGTAGTGTTGCGAGGAGCGGTTCATACCATTCGCGATATGAGTGAGTTTTCTTTCATTGTATTGCGTACCTATGAAGGAATTGTTCAATGTGTATGCAAGCAACCCTTAGAAGGGTTTGATGTGAAAGTTTTAAGAGAAGGTACTACACTTGAAGTATGTGGTCAGATTCACCTAGAAGATCGTGCTCCGAATGGGTTTGAGATCTTACTAGCAGATGGCAAAGTATTATCAATGCCTGCAGCAGATACTATGATGCCTCTACCAATATCCAAGTGGAAACTAAACACTTCCCTAGAAACTAAAATTTCTCTTCGTCCAGTGTCACTTCGTAACTTAAGAGAACGTGCCGTATTTAAGATTCAAGAAGGAATTGTAAGGGGGTTTAGAGACTTTTTATTTTCTCAGAACTTTACAGAAGTTCGTACACCGAAGATTGTAGCTGGTAATGCAGAGGGTGGAGCTAATGTTTTCAAATTAGAGTACTTTGGAAAGAAGGCATTCTTAGCCCAGAGCCCTCAGTTTTATAAGCAAACCATGGTAGGTGTTTATGATAGAGTTTTTGAAGCTGCACCAGTATTTCGAGCAGAAAAACATAATACTACAAGACACTTAAACGAGTATACCAGTCTTGATTTTGAGATGGGTTATATTGATGGGTTTGAGGATATTATGGATATGGAGGCAGCAATGCTAGCCTATATATTCTCTTTCTTGGAAACAACGTATGCCAAAGAGCTTAAGATATTAAATGTTACTCTACCTGATGTATCCAAGATTCCTGCTGTTCGTTTTGACCAAGCCAAAGAACTGGTAGCTCAAAAATATGATAGAAAGATTAAGAATCCTTACGATTTAGAACCAGAAGAAGAGATTCTCATAGGAAAATACTTCAAAGAAGAATTCGACGCTGATTTTGTATTTGTTACACACTATCCATCGAAGAAACGACCTTTCTATGCTATGGATGATCCAACAGATAAGAGATTTACTTTAAGCTTTGATTTATTGTTCAAAGGAATGGAGATCACCACGGGAGGTCAAAGAATTCATACCTATGATGAGCAGGTGCAAAAGATGAAAGACCGAGGAATGGATATCGAAGATTTTACGAATTACTTGATGATTCATAAACATGGTATGCCACCTCATGGAGGACTTGGAATTGGCTTAGAACGATTAACGATGAGATTGTTAGATGAAGCGAATGTAAGAGAAACGACCCTCTTCCCAAGAGATGTTTCCCGTTTAGAACCATAGATCGAGTTAATAGGAGGAATCATATGTCAAAAGAGATGAATATCACAGACGAAACAATTCAATATGTTGCAGCCTTAGCTAAGCTAGAATTAACCGAGGCAGAGAAAGAAAAAGCAAAGATTGATCTTTCCAATATCTTAGGTTATATCAGTAGTATGGATGAGCTGGATACTTCACAAATTGAACCAATGTCCCATGCATTTGAGATGAAAAATGTATTCCGTGAAGATGTGGTGACCAATGGGGATGATCGTGAGAAGCTTCTCTCCAATGCACCAAAGAAGAAGGACGGAAGTTTTATGGTTCCAAAAACAGTGGAATAAGGACTAGGCGTGAACATGTGGAAAGTGAGGTAAGATTGTGGATATTACAAAGCTATCAGCCCTGGAATTGGGGAAAAAGATAAAGGAAAAAGAGATTTCAGTAGTAGAAGCTGTACAAAGTCAGTTTGAGAAGATTGAAAAGAGAGATTCAGCTTACAATTGCTATATTACCACCTTAAAGGGAAAAGCTTTAGAGAGAGCTAAAGAAATACAGAAAGCCATTGATGGTGGAGAATATGCAGCTTCTCCACTGGCTGGTGTTCCAATCGCTGTGAAGGATAACATCTGTACAAAGGGCGTGAAAACTACTTGTGCATCTAAGATATTAAGTAATTTTATACCACCATATGATGCTACGGTAATCCGTAAGTTAGAAGCCGCTGGTGCAATTATCATTGGTAAGTTAAACATGGATGAGTTTGCAATGGGATCTACCAACGAAACCTCCTATTACGGTGAAACAAAGAATCCTTGGAATATGAAACATGTTCCAGGTGGATCTTCTGGTGGTGCAGCAGCATGTATCGCAGCAGAGGAGGCTTTTCTAGCTTTAGGGTCCGATACCGGTGGATCCATTCGTCAACCAAGCGCTTTTTGCGGTGTTACTGGTATCAAACCAACCTATGGTACGGTTTCTAGATACGGACTCATTGCCTATGCATCATCCTTGGACCAGATCGGACCAATTGCACGTAATGTATCGGATTGTGCAGTTGCACTTGATATTATCTCAGGAAGTGATGAGGCAGATTCCACCTGTGTAAAACGTGATGATTATCAATATAGCAAGGCTTTGGTGGATGATGTAAAAGGAATGAAAATTGGTATTCCAAGAGGTTATCTTGGAGTTGGCTTGGATGAGGAAGTAAAGAAGGCGATCTTAGATGCTGCGAAAGAATTAGAAGCTAAAGGAGCTATCGTGGAAGAATTTGATTTGGAAGCAGTGGATTATGCAATTCCAGCATACTATGTAATTGCATCTGCAGAAGTAAGCTCTAATCTTTCCCGCTATGATGGTATCAAATATGGTTATCGTACTGAGAATTTTGAAAGTCTTCAGGATGTGTACAAGAAAACCAGAGATGAAGGCTTTGGAAATGAAGTAAAACGAAGAATGATGATTGGTGCCTTTGTGTTAAGTTCAGGTTACTATGATGCTTACTATAACAAAGCTCTGAAAGTAAAAGCGATTATTAAACAGGGCTTTGATAAAGCCTTTGAAAAATATGATGTGATTTTAGGACCAACCGCTCCATCCACAGCCTTAAGAATTGGTGAGAGTTTAGCCGATCCTGTAAAGATGTATTTGGGTGATATCTACACCGTATCCGTTAACTTAGCTGGGCTACCTGCAATCAGTTTACCATGCGGTATTGATTCTAATGGATTGCCAATTGGTCTACAGCTCATTGGAAAACATTTTGGAGAGAAAGATATTATAAGAGTTGCGTATTCCTATGAACAAAGCAGAGAATACGTTAGACCAAACATCGACTAGGGAAGGAGGCTAACTATGAAATCATATGAAACCGTGATTGGATTAGAAGTCCATGTAGAATTAGCAACAAAATCAAAGATTTTTTGTGGCTGTACCACACAGTTTGGTGGCGACCCGAATACGCATTGTTGTCCAGTTTGCACTGGTATGCCAGGATCTTTGCCTGTATTAAATAAAAAAGTAGTGGAATATGCTGTGGCAGCAGGACTTGCAACGAATTGTACCATTACACAAAAGTGTAAGTTTGACCGTAAGAATTATTTCTATCCTGATTTACCAAAGGCTTATCAGGTATCTCAGCTATATCTTCCAATCTGCCGTGATGGCAAGATTGAGATTGAAGTAAATGGTGTGAAAAAGAGCATCGGTATTCATGAAATTCATATGGAAGAGGATGCGGGTAAGCTAATTCATGATCCATGGGAAGATTGTACCTTAGTAGATTACAACCGTTGTGGAGTTCCTTTGATTGAGATTGTTAGTGAGCCTGACATGAGAAGTGCAGATGAAGTAATTGCTTATCTGGAAAAATTAAAATTAATCTTAGAATACCTTGGAGTATCCGATTGTAAGATGCAAGAAGGTTCTATGCGTGCTGATATTAATTTATCTGTACGTGAGCTTGGTGCGCCTGAGTTTGGAACCAGAACTGAGATGAAGAACATGAACTCCTTCAAAGCAATTGCAAGAGCCATCGAAGGAGAGAGAAAGCGTCAGATTGAGCTTTTGGAATATGGTAAGAAGGTGGTTCAAGAGACAAGACGTTGGGACGATAATAAGGATACTAGTTTTGCTATGAGAAGCAAAGAGGATGCCCAGGATTATCGTTATTTCCCAGAACCAGACTTAGTTCCAATCGAAATCTCTGATGAATGGTTACAAGAAATCAAGAGCCGTGAACCAGAATTGCGTGATGCCAAGATGCTTCGCTATGAAAAGGAATATGACATTCCAGCATATGACGCAGCAATTATCACAAGCTATAAAAACTTAGCTGATATCTTTGAAGCAACCGTTGCACTCTGTAATAAGCCAAAGGAAGTAAGTAACTGGTTGATGGTAGAGACAATGCGTTTGGTAAAAGAATCGGAACTTGAGATGGAAGAATTAAAATTATCTCCAGAGAAGTTAGCTTCACTCATTAAGCTCATTGATGGAGGTAAGATTAATCGTACAGTTGCGAAAGAAGTCTTCGAACAAATCTTTAAGCAGGATGTGGACCCAGATCAATATATCAATGAGCATGGCCTTGCTATGGTTAGTGATGATGGTCTGCTTCGTGCTACCATTCAAAGAATCATAGAGCAAAATCCACAGTCTGTGGCAGATTATCGCAATGGAAAAGAAAAAGCACTTGGGTTTATCGTAGGTCAGACCATGAAAGAAATGAAGGGTAAAGCGAATCCTGGAATGATTAATCAAATTGTACTAGAATTAATTACTACTCAGCCTTAATGGCTTTTGGCAATAATAAAAAAAGATTGCTTTTTCCACTTTATTGAATATATAATAGATAAAGAGATTTGGTGAAATTAGGTGAAATAAGGTGGAATAAAGGAGGGTTAATTCGTGCAAGAAAAGAGACGTGATAAAAGGATGAAGGTGGAGCTAAATTTGGAGATTTCATCTTTATTTAAGCAAGATAATGTTTCGGTTCAGAATATTGATGCACCAATTACTGTAGTAGATATATCCCGTAGTGGAATAGGATTCCGATCAAGTAGTAATCTTCCATTAGGGTTTTACTTCAATGCATGTATACAATTAGGCAAAGAAGACGCGAAGCTCTATTGTGTTGTAAAAATCATACGATCTTCCAAGTTCGATGAAAGTCAAATCGCTTACGGTTGTGAATTCGTTGGAATGGCACCAGTGTTATCCTATATATTTGATTCTTTTGAGGATGCAATTATTGAATAAAGAACAATATAGTTCAATCGTGCGAGTTGTTTGGCAAGAAGAAAAACCATAAATATCAGTAGATACGATAGCCGAAAGGATAGTCGTAAGAATAAAGTTAAGGCTGTCTCATATTCTATGAGACAGCCTTATTCATTACCACATTTCTCTTGAACTAGGGAGATAATGCGTTTGGTCACTTTATTTGCTAGGTCTTCTGCAATTATCTCGTTTTTGACATTGGGAATGAAACCCGCTGCCATATCGTTATGTCCTCCACCATCACCGAGATCATGCAGTGCCTGGCGAATCACTTCACTTGCATCAACCGAGGGAAGTGTGCTACGTAAGGAAAACTTAATTCCTCCAGCCCGATAGGAGTAAATAACAGAGAATTCTACTTCGGATAGGGAAAGAAGAAAGTCATTGACAGAGCCGATGATTGCTTCAGGACAATCATTACCAATATTCGAAACTGCAATATAATCATAGAGTTCTAAATCGGAGATGGCTTTTTGATAATTGTTTAAATCTGTTATCCTTAAGCTACTGGTTTCAAAGGTTCTTAGTTTTATTTGATCAGAACGTTGGAATAGGTAACCAAACATAGTTATATCAAGATTACTAACACCTCTGGATATCTGTGAGGTGTCCATCTTCAATCCATATACCAGTGCTGTTGCAACATCTGTAGTCATTGGTATCTCATTCTCAAGAAAATAACTAGCAATGATTGACGAACAGGCCCCCACATTGCTTCGGATATCATAAAAACGATATTGATCTGTATTCTGAGCTGGGTGATGGTCAATGCAGGCAATTTCCTTACCAATGATATCTTGCATATTGATATTACCCTTCTGCCCATCAACGATGATGATTTCATCCTCCTCCCTCATGGTGAGTGTTTCTACTGGATGAATCTGAATCTTTAGTAGTTCAATCATCTTTAAGGTATTGTCTTTATCGATAATACCATGATATGTTATGGTAGATTTTTTACCTCTGGCACTAAGTAAAGCTTGCAAGCCCATAGCAGAGGCAAGGGCATCTTGGTCGGGATAATTGTGCATTTGAACATAAACGTGAGGGTTTTCAATACATTGTATTAATTCATCTAATTTCGTCATTGTTCAAATACCTTTCATTTATTCACTTACACAAGATGATTTTATAGTTCGTGCAAAGGAATGTCAAGGCTTCCATCAAATTTGTTATATTTATGCACGTACTTGTATTATAGTTCAAGCAATATTTATATGCTTACATTATAAATTGCATTAGTATTTATTTATTGCAAAGTATCATAAAATATTGTACACTTTACTTATGTATGACTGGCGGAAAGACAGTAACACTGTTCGTGGGATTGACCCACAGGGAGTACATTAATAAGATAAGCCGACCGCCTGGGCAACCACCATATAAGATGTTTCTACATCTTGTAGGGAGTTGTTCAGGTGGTTTTTTTATGCACACGACCCGGTAAGGAAAACAAATACTGCGACACCCGGTCGGCGCTGAACAAAGTGCGCCATACACACTTTGTTCTGATATATTTCTTTATTAAATTTCTTAATGAAAGGAAAGGATGGAATCAAAGATGAGAGCATTAATCAGTGTTTCAGACAAAACAGGAATCGTTGAATTTGCACAGGAATTGGTATCACTAGGTGTTGAAATCATATCAACTGGAGGTACCTATAGCAAGCTTAAGGCCGAGGGTGTACCAGCCATGGAGATTTCTGAGCTTACAGGATTCCCAGAATGTTTAGACGGACGTGTTAAGACACTTCATCCAATTGTGCATGCAGGTTTATTAGCAATTAGAAGCAATGAAAGTCATATGAAGCAGCTTGCAGACTTAAACATTGAAACAATTGATATTGTGGTAGTTAATCTATATCCATTCAAGGCAACAGTTTTAAAGGAAGGCGTTACAAGAGAAGAAGCAGTTGAGAATATTGATATTGGTGGACCAACTATGTTACGCTCCGCTGCAAAAAATTATCAGGATGTAGCTGTTGTAACTGACCCTGCTGATTATGGGACTGTGATCAAAGAGTTAAAAGAGAATAAGCAGGTTTCTTTGGATACCAAGTTCTATTTGATGCAGAAAGTATTTATTCATACATCCAATTATGACACGATGATTTCTAACTATATTAGGCAAGAAAGAAAAGATCATGACCTTCCTGATATGTTGACTATGACCTTTGAGAAGGTTCAAGATATGCGTTATGGTGAAAATCCGCATCAAAAAGCAGCATTTTACCGTGAGATTGGAAAGAAGAAGGGTTCTATCACGGATGCGATTCAATTAAATGGGAAAGAGTTATCCTTCAACAACATCAATGATACCAATGGTGCATTGGAGTTATTAAAAGAATTCACAGAGCCAACGGTAGTTGCATGTAAGCATGGAAATCCTTGCGGTGTTGGTAGCGATGAAGATATCTTGCTAGCTTGGGATAAAGCATTTGGGGCAGATAAAGTTTCTATCTACGGTGGTATTGTTGTTGTGAATCGTGAGGTTACCTTGGAGCTAGCGGAAAAGATGAAAGGTGTATTCTTAGAGGTAGTCGTTGCACCGAAGTATACCAAGGAAGCACTTGAGTTGTTTTCTAGCAAGAAAAATATTCGTATCTTAGAGTTGAGCGATATTGAAGTTCCACAGAATGAGAATGCTTATGATTTAAAGAAAGTGAACGGTGGTTTGATTGTGCAAACAATCGATAGCAAGTTACTAGAAGAAGATGAGCTAAAGGTAGTAACTAAGAAAGCTCCAAGCGAAAAAGAAATGGAAGATCTAAGATTTGCTTGGAAGGTAGTGAAATTTGTAAAATCCAATGGTATAGCGATTGCAAAAGATAAGCAAACCGTTGGTATTGGACCAGGTCAGGTAAGCCGCGTTTGGTCTACTGTGCAGGCAATCGATCACGCTGCAGAATTAATTGCTGAGGATGCTACCAAAGGAGCTGTTCTTGCATCTGATGCGTTTTTCCCATTTGATGATTGTGTGGAAGCTGCTCATAAGGCAGGAATCACTGCTATTATTCAGCCAGGTGGATCCATTCGTGATGAAGATTCCATTCAAAAGTGTAATGAATATGGAATTGCAATGGTATTTACAGGTATGAGACATTTCAAACACTAAATCAGTGTTTACAGATAATTTAGCCTTAGGAAACTGAACAGTCACGCTAAAGGAAATATTACCACAATATAAATAGTGTGAAAATATTCTTGTCTTTATGAGGTAGTTTCGTTATAATTATTATGTTCAGGTTGGTAAGATGAACCAATATTTAATTGGAGGTAAAGGATATGGCATTCTGTAGTAAATGTGGTACTCAGGTGGCCGAAGGCGTTAAGTTTTGTCCAAGTTGCGGCAACAATGTAGCAGGAGCAACTGATACACAACAGGCTGGAAACACACAGACAGGGTATTCACAAATGAATAACCAAGCTAATTATCAAGGGAATGGACAACAAGGATTTGGAGCCAACGGACCCGCGTTTTTGAATACCGCTGACACGACAGCACAATATAATCCTGCTGATATTGCTGATAACAAGATTCTTGCAATGCTCTCTTATATTGGGCTACTGTGGTTAATCCCATT
Source organism: Bacillota bacterium (assembly GCA_023428885.1). Taxonomy (GTDB): domain Bacteria; phylum Bacillota; class Clostridia; order Lachnospirales; family Lachnospiraceae; genus Lachnoclostridium. Next base: position 3,007 of record JAEYWQ010000361.1, on the reverse strand, counting down.
CTTTGCAGGAAAACATTCACCATTTACAAAATTCCATGTGAAGCAAGCGTTTCTAGTAATTTGTGCACAACTAGCTTGGTCATTTCTAGGAACTATAATAAGTTTAGTCACAAGAAAAAGAGTGATTTGGTTCGGTGAAACAATTTATGGTGCTACTCCTGCAATCGTTACATTTTTAGTATGGATTGTCCACCTTTGCATTTGGGCATTTGCTATTCTTGGGATTATCAACGCAATTCAAGGTAAAGCAAAAGAAATCCCATTCATTGGAAAGTTTGCTAATAAACTTACATTTTTAAATTAACATAGAAGGAATCAGAGCAATCTGGTTCCTTTTTTTTCTGCATTGGAAATTCTGATGAATTTCCAATGCAATAAAAAAGAGATGTTGCACATTTATGCTACATCTCTTTTTTGTTACAACCTTTAATCTGACTTTACTATATTTCTATAAAAAGCGGATTTTTTCTGATTATAACTTTGTTACGTTAGCTGCCTGTGGTCCTTTTTCGCCTTCTACAACGTCGAAAGCAACAGCTTCGCCTTCTTCAAGAACTTTGAATCCGTCCATATTTAATGCTGAAAAATGAACAAATACGTCATTTCCCTCTTCATCAGAAATAAATCCGAATCCCTTTTTCGCATTAAACCATTTAACTGTACCCTTTTTCATAAAGTGCCTCCTGAAACTATGTAATGTTGCAATTATCTCTAGGATAATCTATGATTAATTTAACATATTATTAATAATTTGTCAATTTGTCTTTCATATTTATATACTTTTTTTGCTATAATTGTAGCCAAAATTCATACCATTGATTAAATACTATGTAATAATAAAATTTTTAAGAAAATTCATAGTAATTAAGGATATTTGTCAAAAGTTTATCGAATAGTTAAGCAATAAGTTGAGTTTTTATATGACAAGGCGTATAGAGTATGCTATAATTATTGGCAGATGTTGTTAGTTTGGTCTTTAACAAGAAAATAACAATATAGATTTGTTACGATGAAGTCGCAAGACAGAATCGTGACAGAATAATTCATGTTTTATAATGATACACTAACATATACGCAAACTTAGAAAATAGGAGAAGCTATAATGGCAAAAAGTATTAAGTCTAGTGAAGAAGTGAAGGATTTATCCGCTTATCAATTGGAGTACGAAGAAGTACTAAAGGATAGTAACAGTGTTGGTTTGGTTTATCGTCATAAAAAGTCGAAAGCAAGAATTTGCGTGGTATCGAATGAGGATGATAACAAGGTATTTATGATAGGATTCCGTACGCCACCTAAGGACAGTACAGGTGTTGCACATATTATTGAACATACTGTTTTATGTGGATCGAAGACATTTCCTGCAAAAGATCCTTTTATTGAATTAGCCAAGGGGTCGTTAAATACCTTTTTAAATGCAATGACATACTCAGATAAGACGGTATATCCAGTTGCCAGCTGTAATGACAAAGATTTTCAGAATCTTATGCATGTTTATTTGGATGCCGTTTTCTACCCAAATATTTATAAGCGCCGTGAGATATTTGAACAAGAAGGCTGGCATTATGAGTTAGAAGATAAGGCTGGGGAACTAAAATATAATGGTATCGTTTATAGTGAGATGAAGGGAGCTTTCTCATCTCCAGAATCTCAATTAGCCCGTGAAGTTCAAGCAAGCCTGTTCCCTGATACCGCTTATGGGGTAGAATCTGGAGGGGATCCTAATTATATACCTGATTTAACCTATGAGGATTACCTAGATTTTCATCGTAAATACTATTCTCCAGCTAACAGTTATATCTACTTGTATGGAAATATGGATATTGAAGAAAAGCTTACATGGATTGATGAGAATTATTTAAGTGACTTTGATGAGGTAATTGTTGACTCTGAGATTAAGATGCAAGTTGCCTTTTCAGAACCTAAGAAGATCACCTCTTATTATTCCTTAAGTGACTCTGAGTCAGAAGAGGATAACACCTACCTCACATTTAATGCAGTGGTGGGGGATTATTCCAATGTGGAAGAGTGTACTGCAATGCAAGTAATTGAGTCCGCCTTGTTGTCTTCCCCAGGTGCGCCATTAAAGCAGGCATTGATCGATGCAGGTATTGGTAAAGATATCTTAAGTAGCTATGATAATGAGATTCTACAACCTACTTTTAATATTACAGCCAAGAATGCAAATACCAAAGATCAGGACCGCTTTGTCTTAATTATTCGTGAGAACTTAGAAAAGATAGCAAAGGAAGGACTTAATGAGAAGTCTCTTTTAGCTGCAATCAATCTCTTAGAATTCCGCTACCGTGAAGCAGACTTTGGACAATTTCCAAAGGGCTTATTATATGGCTTATCAATGATGGGATGCTGGCTATATGATGATAAGAAAGCCTTTAATACGATGCATGGTAATCAGATCTTTCAGAATCTTAGAGAGAAGATCTCTAGCGGTTATTATGAAGAATTAATTAAGAAATATCTGTTGAATAATAATCACGTAACTTATCTCATGCTAAAACCTCAGAGAGGTTTGACAGCAAAGAAGGACGAAGAATTACGTGTTAAATTGGAAGCTTATAAAAACAGCCTAAGTGATGAGCAGAAGGAAGCTATCATTGCTGCGACCAAAAAGCTCTTAGTATTTCAAGAGACTCCATCTACCCAGGAAGAGTTAGAAAAGATTCCTTTATTGGGACGTGAAGATATCACCAAGGAAGCACCTAAACTTTATAATGATGTGAAACATGTAGAGCAGGTTCCAGTCCTTCATCATGAAGTGTTTACCAATGAGATTGCCTATATTAAGTGTATGTTTGACTTAAGTGTAGTACCAACAGAACTGGTAGCTTATGTAAGCCTATTCTCTACACTTCTAGGATATATTGATACGACAAACTATTCATTTTCAGAATTAGCAAATGAAATGAATATTCATACTGGTGGTATGTCAACGGATATCACAGTATTTAATAAGCGTTTGGATCCTGACAGCTATAACACGGTTTTATAC
>JAEYWQ010000339.1 GCA_023428885.1 Bacillota bacterium | reverse complement strand
GCCACATTCGGAGTCATGGTCATGCTCATGTCCGCAGCCACATTCGGAGTCATGGTCATGCTCATGTCCGCAGCCACATTCGTGGTCATGGTCGTGCTCCTGTCCGCAGCCACATTCGAAGTCATGGTCATGGTCGTGGTCACAGCCACATTCGTGGTCATGATGATCATGTTTCTGTACTTCACGAAGTAATTCGTTTACGAAGCTATTTTCTTCCTCCATAGCCTTAACGATTAGGCTACCATCAATATCATCCCAGTTTGTTGTCACCAATGTTGCTTTTTCATTATGCTCTCTAATCAAGGCAACCGAAGCTTCTAACTTATCTTGGGATACTTCCTGGGTACGGCTTAAGATGATTGCTTTTGCATTTTCAATCTGATTGTTGAAAAACTCTCCAAAGTTCTTCATATACATCTTGCATTTTTTAACATCAACAACAGCGGTATAGCTATTTAATACAATAGTATCATTTAAAACGTCCTTTACTGCATTCATAACATCAGATAGCTTACCAACACCAGATGGCTCAATAATAACTCGATCAGGATGGTAAAGCTCTAGTACTTCGCTCAATGCTTTGGAAAAATCACCGACTAAGGAACAACAGATACAACCAGAGTTCATCTCAGTAATTTGAACACCTGCTTCCTTTAAGAAGCCACCATCAATTCCAATCTCACCGAATTCATTCTCAATTAACACCAACTTTTCATTTTGAAAGCCTTCGCGTAACAGTTTTTTTATCAATGTTGTTTTTCCTGCACCTAAGAAACCCGAAATAATATCAATTTTTGTCATATGCTTGTCCTCTTTTCTTCTTTTCTATATGGTTAGATTGTTATACTTCTATAATAAAGTCAAACTCGCTTGTACTATCAACCTTCCTGTTCACTTGTCAACTGATTCGGTTTTTGAAAGGCTGAATAGTAATTATATCCCTTCCTACTACAAATTTCAACCTTCCACCTCCTCTTTGATAAATCTTGGCTGATAACTACCTGAAATTGCTATTTGGTCATGGTTTTTAAGAATTCCAAAAATGAAGTCGTTAGTCCATCTTCGTATAGAATTTCTCGTGCACGGATTGGATAATCGGTTATGATATTGTCTACGCCAAGTTGCTTCATACGCTGCATCTCCGAGACGGTGTTCACGGTCCAAGCATGAATTTCTTTACCATAACTATGAGCCAAGCGAATCATGTCCTTAGTGATAAAACTCGACTTGATACTAAAGAAATCGGCATATTCTCGATTATAGAAGAATCCATATGCCAAAGACATGATATATCCCGTCTTAATGGAATCATTCGCTTGCTTTACCCGTCGTAATGCACCATAGTTTGTGGAACTGATAATACACTGTTCTTCCATATTATACTCTTCAATCAAACGAACAACCTCTTCCACTAATTGTTGCTCATGATTTGTTATTTTAACCTCAATATTAAGAAAAATACGATTTTGAGCTATCATAAGCACTTCTTCCAAGGTAGGAATTGGGGTATTTTTATATATTTCTCTTGCTTTATAAGCAGCATCATAAGTCTTTAATTCCTCATAGGTCACATTCCAGATCGATCGATTCACACCAGTAGTCCTTTTTAAATTGGAATCATGCATTAAGACCACCACTCCGTCTTTGGTCTCTTGTACATCAATTTCCACATAATCACTCATTGCATCGATGGCAGCTTGAATCGCAGGAAGAGTATTCTCTGGTACACTGGAAGAATAGCCGCGATGCGCTGTGATGTAAGCACCAAATAAAGGTGCTTTTTGCCGTAACATAGCATTAGTGAAATAATAAATAAATGTAGTGCCCAAGATAAGAAGGCATCCCACTCCTAAGTAGAAGACAATTCGGGTATGTCTACTATTTCTTATTCGTTCGCGATAACTCAGAGTTTCCTGTGTGCCAATCTCAGTCCATATCTTATCTTGATATGCTTTGACATAGCTAGGTAAATCACAGGTTGATATACGATACTTCATATATAAGTCATAAGTAATTTTACAATTCACTAATGCACCTAACACTCCGGCAACCAAGCTATAATAACGATTAATCTGATCGTAAGTAGTCAAAAACACAGCAGTTGCTAATGTGTCTTTCACTACAAAGAAAGTTACGATACCAGAGATAAAAACAATAGCATAATATAAGATAACATAGACGAAACATAACACTACATTACGACTAATAAATGTGCAAAAGATTGCTTTACGGTTCTTTTGAATGGTTTGTTTGCTCATCTGATATCCATTAGAGAACTTTACTCCATGAAAACAACAATACAAGACTGCAAACATGCCCCGATAATAAATAAAAAAGCTAAAACTTGCAACAAGTATTAAGATGGGAATTACCCAGGTTTTCTTTGCAATACTGTCAAATATATAGGATGGTATTCGCTGTTTTGATATCATCCCAATGATAAGAGGAAAGGAGTAGATGAGATAAGTTAATATACAGAATAAAGGAAGAAGTTTATTTCCTTTCTTCCTTAGTAAGATCATAGCCTGCTTGATACTTGGAAATAAAATAGGGCTTACATACATTTTATCCATCTGATGATTGAAATGAAAAAACTGATAAAGTCCTATTAGCTCAACATATAGCAGTAAAGAAACTATGATTACGATAAGTAAAATAACTAAAATTGTTACCGGTGACGTTGCAAACGCAAACAAATTTTGCAAGGTAATGTAACTGTATTTTGATGCTTTTAAGGCCAACGAAAGTAGATAACTTGCAAACGGAAATAAAATAACCAAAAATACTGACTTATATAATGCTTCATACATAAAAAGTGTTTTTATATGATTCGGTCTATTCTTTTTCCTAGTTTTGCTCTTCATTCTTGTTCCTGCCTATTAACCTTATTTCATACATTATATGTGACTTACCCGAACAGTTCATCCATCAAGTATCGAAATTCTACATGCTGTATGATATTGTACAGTCCATCTATAGGATGCAACTGCAACAAGTAACCTATGCCTGTTTCATTATCTCAAAAAACAGGTATAGGTTACTTCAAGTAATCATTGATTTCTCTATTTTAATCTTCCACATCAAAGTTTTCAAGTGCGTTTTTCTTCATTAGCGGTTTGGCATCTCCATGTTTTACCATCAACATCGTTATGAAGGAACCAATGGAGAAGAACACAGCATATGGGAACAAGGTATAATAAGAAACATGTTCTAATAAAAATCCAGATAATATTGGTGTCAATACTTGAGCTGTCATAGAAACCGAATAGTAATATCCTGTATATGTACCAACATCACTACCTTTACCCATCTCAACAACCATTGGATAAGAGTTAACATTAATCGCTGCCCAACCAAAACCAGTTAGGATAAATACAAGATAAATGAATGGTGAGTAATGAACAAACAGGCATCCAAGGCCATACGAAATTGTAATTATAATAATACCAATTAAGATTGTTTTTCTACGACCGATTTTACTTGAGACCATACCTATCGGTATATAACTTAAGATAGCTGCTGCCATTGCAACCATTAAAAAGTTAGTAAAACCGGTGTCACCAAGATCCCATACCTCAACTACATAGCGTGAAAAAGCGGAAGTAACTGCATTGTAAGCTGTAAACCATAAGAAGATGGAAGCCAATAGCAGGAAAAAACTCTTCTTTACATCAGGAGCCATCGCTTGTTTTTCACCCTTGATCGCCTCATTAGCTAACTCCTGTACTTCTTCTGTAACTGGATTAGCTTGTGAAAAACCTTCCTCAAGTTCTTCAACCTCTTTCGCTAATTTATTCTCTCGAATCTTAATCAATAAAATAAGAACTGCTAAGATCATGACAACAGCTACAGAGATAAAGACCGGAATATAATTGCTTGTTCCATCCTGGTTCTTTGTAACAAATACCTTAATTAGAATCAAGGTTAGAACACCGCCTGCTGCACCCATTAGGTTAATGACTGCGTTCGCTTGACTGCGTAATACCCTTGGCGTTAAATCTGGCATCAGTGAAACTGCTGGAGAACGGTAGGTTCCCATCGATAGTAAGACAAAACCCAGTGCAGTAACAAAGAGAACCAAACTCTTTTGCTGATTAGCAACTGGCATAAGTATCATCATAATGGTGGAAACTACCGTTCCACATAGTATAAAAGGGGTTCGTTTTCCTAGCTTGGTATTGGTTCGATCCGATAACATACCAAACAGCGGAAGTAAAAATAATGCTACTACGTTATCCAGTGCCATGATTACACCGATTCCCGTATCTCCGAAGGAAAATGTGTACTTTAATATATTGGGAACGATGTTCTCATATAGTTGCCAAAAGGCACTGATAGACATAAATGCTAAGCCGATAAAGAAAGTTCGTTTGTAATTTAACTTCATAGCCCCTCCTTAATGAAATGTTTTATCCTACCTGTTTCGCTTTCTTATCATTTAATGATTCATCAATCTGAATGACCTTATCATAAGCAGATTTATCAATCTTTATAATTGCTGTCTCATAGTTTTTCCCTGAGACTTCTTCTGAATAAAAAACAACTTCTCCAAGTTCTTTTAATATCTCATTATTCACACTACCAAACTGCTCTGCTTCCATACTACCAAGATAGATATAATCTACATCATACTTCTTAAGATAATATAAGATTTCATTCTTATCCTGTGAGGTATAGATACTAGTAACATCTTCCTGGCGTTCTGTAATAATTGGGGGAAAGCCATCGTCATCGTCAGAGACATCCCCGCTTCTCCATAATTGTTCATGTGTCTGCCAGCCGATGATACTTGGAAGGCCTGTAAATGCAGAGATTCGGTTATGTTTAGAATAACTGGCACCATAGCCTTCTACAATCACACTAGTTCCTTCTACATTTTCATTAAACCAATATATTGCCTGATAATCATCGCTACACCGTGTTTCCATGAACTTAATACTATCTAATCCCTTGTAATTTTCCGTTTTAAAGATATTCCCTTGCCACATATTGATCGCAGTAACAGGATAATACATTGTCCATAATAACAAGAGCAGGCCGACAATGGCTGCGATCCTTCTAACGATTGTCCTGGCATATCGAATTCCTCGAACTAAAATATATCCCATAGCTAAACCAAACATGATAAAGCCCTGGTAGGTTAGCTTAAACATAGTGTTAGCGCGTCGATAATTTTGATAGATATCTTCCACATAGATAATCTCAGGTAATAGGATTAATCCAATCGCACAAAGGCCAATGGTTACCATGAATAAGTCTGCAATTTGAAGATGCTCAATAAATTGATAAAGCTTATTCTTTTCTCCACGAAAAACTATTATTGTAGTATCTCTATCTTCCTCAGTTAAAATCTTTTTCTTCTTCGCTTGTTTTTTTGTGTAATACTCTGATCCCTTTTTCGTAATATAGCCTTCTATTTTGAGATCACGATATCTTGCAATCACATAATATGCAATAATTAAGACTGGTAGTCCCCATAATACCAAAAGTTGATAGAAGATGGTTCGATACTCAGTAAAATTAATCCCCGGAGATATATTATCAAAATTTAAGGTAAATGGTAAAGCCACAAGCTCTCCAAAAGCAAAAACTAATACTCCTTGCACTGCGGTCAGCTTAATTGAATCCAAGGAGAATTGATACAAGACTACATTGGAGAATAAGATGATTGCTCCACAAACCACAAAATAGATTGGGTAGTCCCAGAAATTTGTCATATGGAATAAGCCGATAAAAAATCCTGACAGCAATATTACTGGATGAAAGGCTTCTTTTAAAAAGCCTGGCCGTTTAATCGCTACACCTAATCGTAAGTCATCCATCCTGCCTTTTCGATTTAACAAATAAGCAAATAATATACCAAGTACAGAAAGCACAAAGATGATATTCACAACATGGGCATGCAAATCACCCAAGATAAAGGAATAGGCTGGAAACTCATGTATTGTTTTATCATACTCAACTACAGGATTATATCCGATGTATCTTGTAGAGTCTGGCCACCAGTAGTTAGAAACCTCCATCTTTATTAATTTTTGTATCCATGGTTTGATATAATAAAAAATCACATAATGCATATTTCCTGCAAAAATAACCGATATCGAAGCAATCAAGCCAGCTAGGCTGCACCAAAAACGATTAATTTTCTTTGCTGCTAACGGTAAACTTGGCTTTGAGCTTCTTCTTTTTGGCAAGGTAATATCACCTAAGAAGGTCTGTGTTACATTATAAACCAAAGAATAAGCCAAGCTAAATCCAATTCCAGCCACAGTCATTAAGGAAAAGTTATAGGAAAGCTCTAGTTTCACATTGCTTAGCTTTGTTAAGAATGTAGCCATATACTGACCTACATAATAATAGTTGATTGCGTTTCCAGATAACCAGATGTCTTGTGCTGGCAAATAATCTGACCTCATCATAGCGGCCATAAAGCCGTAATCCATAGGACTTTCTGTATTGGAGACCTCTGGTCGAAAGCCCCTAATATAGACCCAGATGAAAAATACACAAAAGAACATAACTTCTACCGTAATCATAGACTTCACTTTTTCAATATCTATTTGATACAGTGAAGAGAAAGTTCTTCGTTCTTTATGGTCTTTGGGCAGTCCTTTATAATAGAAGGCTACAATGCAAAGGTTGATTAGGAAGCAAATCACTAAGGTAACAATCGTATTAATATGGTTAAACTTTAAAATATGAAGAGAACTTAATAACCACATTAGATAACCAGAAAGAGCTAACCCAATCGATTTACTGAATACCCATCCACCATCATGAAAGCGGTGAAACAAAATTCCTATTACTGGATAGAAAGATACCGTAATAGCTAATAAGGTTAACCACCAAGTAATAAATGGCCCAAAGTCCGATTTCAATAGTTGTTGAGCTGTGGATATTGCTACAATAAATATTAATATCCTAATCCCATACGTAATGGCATAATGCGTATTACTTCGCTTCATACTTAAGTCTCCTCTATAGCAGCCTGTAAAGCTATGATTAATTCACTTTAATACATTTATTAATGGTTCTAAAGTCCTTCACAGCTTGCTTACCAATTTTAATAATTTTCTTTAAATTAATGGAATTCACTCCACCTTGCCTTGGTCGGAAGGTAATAGGAAGATACTTCACTGCTTGCTTTTTCTTCGCATAGATCACCGAAAGAATTACATTGGATAAATTGAAGTTTTCCGGAACCTGTTTCAAATTCTCTCTTAATGTGTCAGCTTGCATCAAACGAAATGGGGTGTTGGCGTCGGTTACACTAACTCGGAAGCATAGACAACAAACAAGCTTCAGCGTTTTCGTTACAACTACTCTTGAGAATCCATCCTGGCGACCCTTTCTATGACCAATTACCATAGCATACTTGCTTCTACGTTTCCAAAACTCCCCGAATTCCTCTGGTAATGTCTGACCATCGGAGTCTGTCTGGAACACATAATCTGCTCCTTGGGAAAGAGCATAATGATATCCATAAAGTATGGTAGCTCCGTGCCCTTGATTAGGTTTTGTAATGGGCTCAAGCTGTGGATACTTCTGAGTTAACTCTTTCATAATCGTGAAGGTATTATCTTTACTACCATCATCAATAATTACCAGTTTGCTACCATTCCCTATCTTTTCAACCACTGGATGCCAATCTTTGATTACTGCCTCAATATTAGCCTCCTCATTGTAAGCTGGAATTACAATATATAGTCTATCCTTTGCTTCACTCATCGGCCAAGCCTCTCTTTCTGTACAGTTCAGTCATACGGCTTCTCTATAACTAATTCTTTTCTTGAAGTTTCTCAAATAACTGCAAAGCCTCATAAACTACTGCATCCATATTATAATAGCGATATTGCGCTAATCGTCCTACAAAATACACATTTGTTTCTTTCTTCATTTCTTCTTGATACAAGGCAAACTGGGCTTTGCATTCTTTCGTTGGGAATGGATAGTATGGCTCGCCCTTAGCACATGGAAATTCCTTTAATATTGTTGTTTTCTTGTGTTCCTGCCAAGTCATAAGTTTAAATTCTGTAATTCTTGTATAGTCATAATCGTTTGGATAATTCACAACAGGAGCTTCTTGAAAGAACTCTTTATCATAAGTTTCATATTCAAAGTGGACACTGCGATAGCTTAATTCCCCATGCTTATAATCATAAAAATAATCGGTTGGACCTGTATAAATCATATAGTCATAAGTAATATCAGAAATAACATCTTTAAAGTCTGTGTTTAATAACAAATGAATGTTCTTATTCTTTGCCATAGCCTCGCACATCTTAGTATAACCATGTTTTGGCATTCCCTGATAACGATCATTAAAATATCTGGTATCACGGTTAAAACGAATTGGAATACGAGATATAACCGAAGTATCAATTTCTCCTGGATCAATTCCCCACTGTTTCTTTGTATAGTTCTCAAAGAATTTCTCATAAATATCCTGACCGACTTTAGACAAAGCAACATCACGGCTTGTCTTTACCTCAGGAATCTCAACAGCCTGTTTCTTTAAAAACTCCTCTACTTCATCGCAGGATAGATTCATGTTATATAATCGATTAATGGTTTCCACTGTAATTGGCATAGGAATCAGATTTCCATCCACATAGGTTAGGACACGATGCCAAAAGTCATTCCATTTGGTAAACTGACTCAGATAATCATAAACTTTTTTACTATTGGTATGGAAGATATGTGGTCCATAATTATGAATTAATATACCATCTTCATTATAGGAGTCATATACATTTCCCCCGATATGATTTCTCTTTTCAATAACTAATACCTTTTCCCCTAATACATTTGCAACACGCTCCGCAATCGTTAACCCAGCCAAGCCTGCACCTACAACTACATATTTGTAATGCATTCTTTGTTTCCTCCATCATTCTTTATTTACATTTAGTGACCTTAATAATTTCTTCGCTGTTAGCTAGCATTCTACCTATTTTCATCTTTAAGTATCTCCAACTAAAAGTTCTGTATCATAGATTGTAAGCTTCCACTCCCCTTGTCCTTGCTGGTAAACAGCCTGATAGGTGGCTTGAATGTTATCTTCATTCACTTCATAGGATTCATTGTAACGACAATCCCGATCCACGACAATGAATCGGATATTGTTCTCTTCTATTAACTTAGTCAATAGCTCTGGACTATCTGCCTCAAACATCTCCTTCACCCTTAACTCTCTTGTTGAGGTATCGTAACCAGCAGACCAGCTGTAGTAAGGCCATCCATAATATAGCATTCCACCTCCTAATACTATTTCATTCAGATAATAATAAGAGGAAAGTATGGTATCTTTCGCTGAAGTATTCTGTATTACCCATTTTGTAAGATTACTCTCAAGATTTAGTACTAAGCAATTCTTAGGATTATTCCTTGCAATCAATGTTACGTAATCATAGATCCCCGTTGCTGTCATGGCAAGAATAAACCCTATGGAAATTATCTTCATCAAAACCCCCTTTGCAGAAAATAACTTCACGACACAGATGGCTGCAAAGATGGATAGTAACATAAGCGACAACATAATATATTTGTGATTGACCGTAATATCATTCGTCAAGGAAACGGTAAAGGCAAAGACAAAAGGTGCTAAAAATGCTATCATTACATATCTTCTTGCCCTCTTTACCACCAAAAATGCTAAGACCAGTAGCAGTGGTAAGATACCCGTTAAGCGAATCATATAATCAATAGAACCAAACAAGGTTTTATTTTCAGCGATAAAGCCAAACTGTGGCCTAGGATCTACGACTGAGCCCTGGATAAATATAAAGGATTGTAAGGATGACAATGAAAGTGCAATCACCGCTGTAATCAAGTAATCTAACTTACCGGTTGAAATAATAGCCAGAACAAATAAGATCAATAACATCGTGATCGTTACTGCACCATTCCAAAAAGCCAATGCACCCACAAGAAATCCTGCAACTGTGGCTACTATTGCATTCTGAACCCTCCAACTTTCCTTGGTAAAGAAGCAAAAAATAAAAACATATTTTACCTTGGCCAAAAACAGATCACTCTTTGGTTTATCCTCCTGCATTGCAAACTGCTTCATCCCCTCATATAGCTTCGTAAAGGAAGAATATACAGAAGGTAAAAATAGGATTAATACGAATAAAAGAATTGGGATTGTAAATGCCAGATGCCTTTGATTGCAGTATACATTTAGATTCCAAAGCCCCCAGTTTTCATTCGTTGTGTACCCAAGAAATTGATGATTCGTAGTTAAATATTCAAGATTGCTTCTTAACCCTTCCCAGATGCTTGTCCCCTTTGGTATCTGCGATAAGAAGGTAAAGAAACTTTTAGAACTGCGAAATGCAAAGAAGATGCAACTTAAATAACCAACAGCACGATTCCCTGACATCTTTACCGCTAATATAAATAAGAGTAAGAAAGAACTGATTAATCCAACTGCGCTTGGAATATTCATAGCGTAATCTAGACGCATTCCAAGAAATTCTAAGTTTCCTACCAGAAACTGATACATAAAATGATAGCGAATATCCGCTCCTGTAAAGTGAGAATACATGGTTGGAAAGTTATTCCCCTTTGAAAAACTCCGAATCATTCCGATATGCGGTGAGAAATCGCTAAATACCGTATTACCCACATAAAGCTGATTATGCTCAACAAAGAATGTTCTCCACATGAGCTGAATCGAAAGTAGGATAACAATACTTAAAAAAATCCCCTCAGAAACTCTTATCTTAGCAAACAATCCTAGTTTTCCTTCTAGTGTTTCCCTCTTGCTAAAGTATAATCTCATCAATCCTAGCACAGAAAAAATCAAAAAGATACAGAGGGTAACTCCATTGGCATAAACTAGTGGTTCTGCAGCTTTTCGAAACAGAAGAGCAAAAATATAAACTGTCCAGGTTACTATAATCGTCCCAATAAGAAAGGAAATTGGTAGGGTTAGGAATGTAGGGTTAATACCAATATATTTCCCTCGAAAGGTTGTCTTAGTCATACCCCAAAAATCAGTTAGCAAAAAGGAGCAGATCACATAACCAGTAAAAAAACATATCACCAAATAAAACAATGCATTCAAGTTCTGATACTCCTCTACACTATAGTTAAATTACACACATCCTCAGAGGTTATCCTTAAAAGCTGTTCCCTGGATGGTGCTTCATAGGTTACAATGCGATTTGCCTGACAAACCACCAGACGTTCAAATAAATTACGTATTCCTCTAGCATTGCCAAACACAAGCTTATCTTCTGCTTTCATATCTCTAAGGTAAGCTTCCACAAGCTCTCTTGCCGATGCTTCCAGCTCAAATCCATGTTGTTTTGCCATACTATCTAAGATCTGAAGTAATTTCTCCTGGCTATAATCTTTAAACTCAATAAATTTATTGAAACGAGATAGTAAGCCTGTGTTCGCATTCAAAAATTGCTTCATCTCATTGGTATATCCAGCCACGATTACCACAAGGTCGTCACGATTATCTTCCATCAGCTTCACCAAGGTATCAATCGCTTCCCCTCCAAAATCATTGGCCCCTGCCTGTGAGGATAAGGAATAGGCTTCATCAATAAATAATACTCCGCCTAGTGCTTTATCCACCATTTCCTTAACTTTCAGAGCGGTTTGTCCAACATAGCCTGCTACTAATCCCGAGCGATCCGTTTCCACTAGCGTACCTCTTGACAATAAGCCAAGTTCTTGATAGATTGCTGCAACCAAACGGGCTACCGTGGTTTTTCCTGTTCCGGGACTTCCGCTAAATACCATATGATAAGACATCTCCATCTCTGGGAGTCGGTACTTTTCTCTTAGCTTTGTTACTTTAATCAAATTAACAAGGGAGCGAATCTCTTGTTTTACTTCCTCTAACCCAATTAAATCATCTAACTGCTGAAGCAATTTGCTTAACTTTGCTTCTGAGTTTTCTTTTTCTATTTCTTCTATCAAGTCTGTATCACATGCTTTTTGCTTCTTTAGGGCATTCTCTTTTATTGTCTCATCCTCGAATGCGCTCATTGCATTTATATTATGTTCCTTCTCATTCGATTTTCTTTGTCCCAAACTTCCTTGCTCTCTTATCTTCTTCTCACGATAAAACAGGGTGTTTTCTTTGTATTTCTCAAAGTCTTCTCCTACTTCTTGTAAGCTCTTCGTACTACTTTCTAAATCTTGTACACAAATTTTACGGAATAAATACTTCTCATCTACAAGTGTAGTTTGATTATTGGCATTACGAATAAAAATAGCTGCTGTTTCACAGTATTCTTGAAGGCATTTCATATAAATCGATGCTGTTGCCTGGCTTAGATAGGACATAACCAGAAGTAAATTTAAGATGGCATCAAAAAACAAGCCTGCCATCGTAGATTCCTTTTTCGTATCCCGCATCC
>JAEYWQ010000277.1 GCA_023428885.1 Bacillota bacterium | reverse complement strand
GATTGAAAGGAGTATCAACATGATTTATTCACATGAAGTAGAAAAAATGTGTCATGTAGCACAGGGTGTCCACCATGGTGCTGCGCCAATCCCTGAAGAAGCAAAATGGGTACAAAGCAAGCAAGTTAGCGATATCTCCGGTTTAACACACGGCGTTGGCTGGTGTGCTCCTCAACAGGGTGCCTGTAAGTTAACTCTTAACGTTAAAGAAGGTATTATTCAAGAAGCGTTAGTAGAGACCATCGGATGTTCAGGTATGACTCACTCTGCAGCTATGGCTGCTGAAATCCTTCCAGGATTAACAGTTCTTGAAGCATTGAACACTGACTTAGTCTGTGATGCAATCAATACAGCTATGAGAGAATTATTCTTACAGATCGCATATGGTAGAACTCAGAGTGCTTTCTCTGAAGATGGTCTTCCAATTGGTGCAGGTCTTGAAGATTTAGGTAAAGGTTTAAGAAGCCAGGTTGGTACTATGTATGGTACCTTAAAGAAGGGTCCTCGTTACCTTGAGATGGCTGAAGGCTATGTAACTGGTATCGCTCTTGACGAAGAAGATCAAATCATTGGTTACCAATTCGTAAGTCTTGGTAAGATGACAGACTTCATCAAAAAAGGTGATGATCCTACAACTGCTTATGAAAAATCCAAAGGTCAATATGGCCGTGTTGCTGATGCAGTTAAGATTATCGACCCAAGAAAAGAATAATAAAAGGAGGATACATTACAATGGCTTTATTTGAATCATATGAAAGAAGAATTGATAAGATTAATGCTGTTTTAAACAGCTATGGTATTGCTTCGATTGAAGAAGCTGAACAAATTACTAAAGCAGCTGGCCTTGATGTATATGCAATGGTTAAAGGTATCCAGCCTATCTGTTTTGAAAACGCTTGCTGGTCCTATGTAGTAGGTGCTGCAATCGCAATCAAAAAGGGAAATAGAAAAGCTGCTGACGCTGCTGCTACTATCGGTGAAGGTCTTCAAGCTTTCTGTATCCCAGGTTCTGTTGCTGATCAACGTAAAGTTGGTATCGGACATGGTAACCTTGGAAAGATGTTATTAGAAGAAGAAACTGAATGTTTCGCATTCTTAGCTGGTCATGAGTCTTTTGCTGCAGCTGAAGGTGCAATTGGTATTGCTATGAGCGCTAATAAAGTTCGTAAAAAACCATTACGCGTTATCTTAAACGGTCTTGGTAAAGATGCCGCTCAGATCATCTCCCGTATCAACGGATTTACCTTTGTTGAAACTCAGATGGACTACTACACAGGTGAAGTAAAAGAATTATTCCGCAAATCCTACTCTAACGGGCCTCGTGCAGCTGTAAATTGCTACGGTGCTAACGATGTTACCGAAGGTGTTGCAATCATGCATAAGGAAATGGTTGACGTTTCTATCACTGGTAACTCTACTAATCCAACAAGATTCCAGCACCCAGTAGCAGGTACTTACAAGAAAGAATGTCTTGAACAAGGCAAGAAGTACTTCTCTGTAGCTTCCGGTGGTGGTACAGGTAGAACACTTCACCCAGATAACATGGCAGCTGGTCCAGCTTCTTATGGTATGACAGATACTATGGGTCGTATGCACAGTGATGCTCAGTTTGCTGGTTCTTCTTCCGTTCCTGCTCACGTTGAGATGATGGGTCTGATCGGTATGGGTAACAACCCAATGGTAGGTGCTACTGTAGCTGTTGCTGTTGCTATTCAGGAAGCTGCTGACGCTGGCCGTTTCTAATATAATATAATCTATACATCAAATCGCAGGCAGGAGAATTCCTGTCTGCATTTTTAACTAAAAATATTGACATTCTAACCTAAATATGAAAATTATGGAGAATAAATATGAGGCAGATGAAATTTAAGATGGAACGTCCAAATCTAGTAAAACCTGGCGATACAGTAAACGTGCAAGAGAGTAAACTTCCTATGAGCTATTATTATACCATTGTTCCAGCAATTGCTATGTCAGGTAATTATTCCTTTTCAGAGCGTTTAAAATCCTTTGTTGGTACCGTAAGTGAGGTAACAGGTAGTGAAGCGGGCTGGTATGTTACTGTGGACTTTCCAGAATAGGTCTTGCTTTTTTCTCTTTTACTGTGATGCGTTAACTCGCTATCTATCTAGCTTTTCCCCCCCTCTGGCTCTTGAAAATGTCCATCAGATATGTTAGTATTATGTGTATACATAAAATTACATTCTTACAATAGTTAATGATTATCCCATACATCATCAGGGCATTGTATGGTGTGTTTTTATGTATATCTATTGTAACTTCCATATTAAGGAACAGTTGCAGACATTCACACTATAGGAGGCTATTTATGAAGAAAAAATTGTTAAGCTTGCTGTTAGGTACAGCAATGGTAGCTACAATGCTTACAGCTTGTGGTACCAAGGAAAAAGAAACACCAACTGTTGGTTCTGGTTCAGAAACTACTAAAACTGAATCTACTACAGGTTATGAGCTTGCACTTGTAACTGACCTTGGAACTATCGATGATAAGTCCTTTAACCAAGGTGCATGGGAAGGTCTTAAGAAATACGCTGATGAGAATGGTAAAACATACAAGTATTATCAGCCACAAGAAGGAACCACTGATTCATATGTTGAAACTATCGGTCTTGCAATCGAAGGTGGAGCAAAATTAGTTGTTTGCCCAGGTTTCTTATTTGAAGAGCCAATCTATAATGTACAGGATCAATATCCAGAAGTTAAGTTCATCTTATTAGATGGAACTCCACACAATAATGATTATTCTGATTTCAAGACTGCTGCTAATGTTATGCCTATCTTATTCCAGGAAGATCAAGCTGGTTACTTAGCAGGTTATGCTGCAGTAAAAGATGGTTATACAAAACTTGGTTTCATGGGTGGTATGGCTGTTCCTGCTGTAGTTCGTTTTGGTTATGGTTTCGTTCAGGGTGCTGAAGCTGCTGCTCTCGAATTAGGTATTACTGGTATCGATGTAAAGTATCATTACACTGGTAGCTTTGATGCAACTCCAGAAGCAAAAGCTATGGCTGCTTCTTGGTATGAAAGTGGAACAGAAGTTATCTTTGCTTGCGGTGGTGCAGTTGGTAACTCCGTAATGGCTGCTGCAGAAGAAAAAGGAACTAAGGTTATCGGTGTTGACGTTGATCAGAGTTCTGAATCAACATCTGTTATCACTTCTGCTATGAAGATGTTATCTGTTTCCGTATATGATGGTGTTTCAGCATTCTATGCTGGTACTTTCCCAGGTGGAGAAACTTCTACCTTTACTGCAGCAAACGATGGCGTTGGTCTTCCAATGGCAACTTCCAAGTTTAATAAATTTACTCAAGCTGAATATGATGCAGTTTTGGCTAAATTAAAAGCTAACGAAATTACAATTTACAATGATGTAGCAGATACTACAACTAAAGATCTTACATTAACTGTAACAACTGTATCTTACGTAGAGTAATCCGATACAGTAAGCCTCTTGGCTTCGTTGTAACAATTGATGTTAACATCTAACTTAAGGCTGTCAAACTGGCCACGGATTTTAATTCCGAGCATCTGTCTGACAGCCTTCATTCATTCATTACAACAAATTCTTGCAGCGCAGGTAATTTATTGTATAGACTTTAGGGGGCCTTATGGAAAACGAGCATATTATTGAGATGCTGAATATTACAAAGAAGTTTCCTGGCATCATTGCAAATGATAACATCACCTTACGTGTAAAACACGGAGAGATTCATGCACTTCTAGGTGAAAATGGTGCAGGTAAATCTACCTTAATGAGTGTTCTATTCGGCTTATACCAACCTGAAGAAGGTTGTATAAAAATCCGTGGAAAGGAAGTAAAGATTCGCGGGCCGCTAGATGCCAATGCACTGGGTATTGGTATGGTACATCAACATTTTAAGTTAGTTCATAACTTTACTGTATTACAAAATATAGTATTAGGTATGGAAACAGTGAAAAATGGTGTTCTCCAGATGGAAGAAGCCAGAAAACGTGTATTAGAACTTAGCGATAAATATAGACTTTTTGTTGATCCTGATGCTCTGATTTCAGACATCACAGTTGGTATGCAGCAACGTGTTGAAATTTTAAAGATGCTGTATCGTAATAACGAAATCATGATATTTGATGAACCTACCGCGGTACTAACTCCGCAAGAGATTGACGAGCTTATGCTTATTATGCAAGATCTTGTAAAGGAAGGAAAATCAATACTTTTCATCACACATAAATTAAACGAAATTAAAGCAGTTGCAAACCGTTGTTCGGTATTACGACGTGGAAAGTATATTGGTACCATAGACGTAGCTTCCACGGATAAAGAAACTATGTCTGAGATGATGGTTGGTCGTAAAGTAAATCTTACCATAGAGAAATCTCAAGCTTCGCCAAAAGAAGTTGCCTTAGAAGTGAAGAACTTGTGCGTGAAATCCAGACGTGAAGGTCACACCAAATTAGTGGTGAAGAATGTAAGTTTCACTGCTAGGAAGGGTGAAATTGTATGTATTGCTGGTATCGATGGTAATGGGCAAACGGAATTAGTTCATGCTATAACTGGACTGGATAATGTAAGTGATGGAAGTATCCTGCTTAACGGTCAGGATGTGACCAAAAAATCGGTTCGTTATAAGAACACACATGGTCTTTCCCATATCCCAGAGGATCGTCATAAACATGGACTTGTTCTTGATTACAATTTAGCTTATAATCTTGTTCTTCAGCAGTATTTTGAAAAACGTTTCCAGAAATTTGGTTTCTTACGAAATCGTGAAATCAATGAATATGCTGATATGTTAATTCAACAATATGACATTCGTAGCGGTGAAGGTCTAAAGACCTTTACAAGAAGTATGTCAGGTGGTAATCAGCAAAAGGCAATCATTGCACGTGAGGTTAGTAAAGAACCTGATATCTTATTAGCCGTTCAGCCAACTCGTGGTCTTGATGTTGGTGCAATTGAATACATTCACAAACAGCTGGTGAAACAGCGTGATGCAGGGGCAGCCATCCTCTTGGTTTCCTTAGAGTTAGATGAAGTTATGAACTTAAGCGACCGTATCTTAGTAATGTATGAAGGTGAGATTGTAGCTGATTTAAATCCTAAGGAAGTAACAGTACAAGAACTTGGACTTTATATGTCAGGTTCGAAGAAAGAAGGTGGACAATAGTGAAAAATAAAACTTCTCGTGATTATACCGGTGTCCTCTCCTCTGTATTTGCGGTTATTATAGGATTACTCTTCGGTTTAATCGTTTTAATCCTTTGTAATCCTGGGCAAGCCTTCTCAGGCTTCAGAACCATATTAACTGGTCCTCTTACGCATGGCTTAAAGGGTGTTGGTCAAGTATTCTATTATGCAACTCCTATCATCTTAACTGGTTTATCTGTTGGTTTTGCTTTTAAGACTGGTTTATTTAACATTGGTGCTTCTGGTCAATTTATCGTTGGTGCTTTCGGTTCCGTTTATGTAGGAATCCTTTGGAAGAATCTTGGCAGTGTCCACTGGTTAGTAGCCTTATCAGTAGGTTTACTCTTTGGTGCAGTGTGGGGCCTTGTTCCTGGTTTATTAAAAGCTTATTTTAATGTAAATGAAGTTATTTCAGCGATTATGATGAACTACCTTGGTATGTACGGAGTGAACTTTATTGTAAAGAATACTCCTGAAATCTTTAATAAGATGCGTAACGAATCTAAAACAATTGCAAGCACAGCCGAAGTTCCTAAATGGGGAATGGATAAACTCTTCCCTGGATCAAGTGTGAATGGTGGTATCATTATTGCAATCCTGGTAGTAATCCTTATCTACATCGTATTAAACAAAACAACCTTTGGTTATGAATTAAAGGCAGTTGGCTTTAACCGTGATGCAAGTAAATTTGCAGGTATTAATGAAAAACGTAGTATCGTATTATCTATGGCTATATCAGGTGCAATCGCAGGCTTATCAGGTGCTTTATTATACTTGGCAGGTTCAGGTAAACATATAACAATTGTCGATTCACTTGCTCCTGAAGGCTTTACTGGTATCTCTGTAGCTTTATTGGGCTTAAGCCATCCACTTGGAATCCTAGTTGCCGGTTTATTCATCGCTTACTTAACAGCAGGTGGTTTCTACCTTCAGCTTTTCGATTTCTCAACAGAAATCATTGATATCATTATCGCCGTTATCATTTACTTTAGTGCCTTTGCTTTAATTGTAAAAACAATTCTAAGCAAGCGAAAAGCAAAGAAGGAGGAACGCAAACATGAGTGATTTTATCTTTATCTTCCAGCAAACCATGTTATTTACAATTCCTCTTCTCATCGTTGCATTAGGCGGTATGTTTTCTGAACGAAGTGGTATTGTAAATGTCGCCCTCGAAGGTATTATGACAATGGGTGCTTTTACTAGTGTCTTATTCTTAAACTTAACTGGTGGTAAACTTTCTGGACAAGGTCAGTTACTCATAGCAATTATTATCTCCATGGTAACCGGTGCGATCTTCTCCTTGATGCATGCTTACGCTTCCATCAATATGAAAGCAAATCAGGTTATTAGCGGTACTGCTTTGAATATGTTTGCTCCAGCCTTTGCTATCTTCGTAGCAAGAATTATTCAAGGTGTACAACAAGTAGAGTTTATTAATACCTTCCATATTAACAAGGTTCCAATTCTAGGTGATATTCCAATCCTTGGAGATCTATTCTTTAAGAAGACTTATATTACAACTTTCTTAGGCTTTGCAATTCTTGGTCTTTCTGTCTTCGTATTATATAAGACAAAATTTGGTCTACGCCTTCGTGCCTGCGGTGAGCATCCTCATGCAGCAGATGCTGTTGGTATTAATGTAAGCCGTATGCAATATGCAGGTGTTATCATCTCTGGTGCTCTTGGCGGTCTTGGTGGTCTTGTATTCGTAGTTCCGAATTCAACCAACTTTAACGCTACCGTATCTGGATACGGTTTCTTAGCCTTAGCAGTATTAATCTTTGGTCAATGGAAACCTATGAAGATCCTGTATGCATCCCTATTCTTCGGATTAATGAAAGCCATCGCTTCCACTTACTCTGGAGTACCATTCCTTGCAGATTTAGGAATCCCAAGCTATATCTATAAGATGATTCCTTATGTTGCAACCTTAATCGTATTAATCTTTACATCGAAACATTCTCAGGCTCCTAGAGCTTCAGGTATTCCATACGATAAAGGTCAAAGATAATCTATGATTGAATTCTCATTGGGATAGATAAGAGCCCGCATAGTTAGAAAGCTTTCTAACTATGCGGGCTCTTACTTTATTAATCAGAAAATTTATTTATCAAAATCCACATGAATAACTTTACCTTGCTCATGAATATTCATGTAGGAAAGATTAAACTCTTCCTCTAAAACTTCGATCTTATATTCATAAAAGATTTCATCGGTTTTCTTTGACATAAAAATATATGTTCCTGCTTCTTTGTCTTCGATTTCATCACTGATTTCATTATAGATTTCATAGCCATCCACTTCGCCTTCGTATCCTGCCTCGCGGATCTTAGCTTCTATCATATCGTAAAATTCTTGCATCCTAACCTCTTTCTGCATATCAACTTTCACACAAGCTATCTATGCGTATATCTTTATTCTTCGAATTGTTTCTTAGCAATCTCTCCAGCCTTTTTATAGATACTCTTTGCTGGAACGAATCCACGCACGCTAGATAGTGGATAGATATTACTTTCCTTTCCAATAATTGTTCCAGGATTTAATACACTTTGACAGCCTACTTCCACCTGGTCACCCAAGATCGCTCCAAATTTCTTTAATCCTGTTTCAATTCTTTCATTTTGAAAACGGATGGTAACCAGAGTCTTATCGGATTTTACATTGGAAGTAATTGATCCAGCTCCCATATGTGCTTTAAAGCCCAGGATCGAATCTCCCACATAATTATAATGCGGTACCTGGACCTTATTAAACAGGATTACATTCTTTAGTTCGGTTGAGTTTCCTACTACTGCACCTTCTCCCACAATCGCATTCCCACGAATATAAGCACAATGACGTATCTCAGCCTTCTTACCTATGATGGCTGGGCCGTTGATCGATGCTGTTGGAGCCACAGTTGCTGACTTGGCAATCCAGATATCCTCTCCAACTTTGTCGTATTCATCCAGTGATAATGTTTTTGAAAGCTCTAAGATATAACTGCTAATCTTACTCAACACTTCCCAAGGATATGTAAACTGTTGAAATAAATCTTTCGCAATGGTTTGTTCTAAGTCAAATAATTCTTCAATTTTAAGTTCTTGCATCGCTACCTCCATAGTAATATTTTTTACCGTATAACTGCGAGTTTGTGTATCCCAAGTATTTCTGTCTCCTGAGAACTTGTTCCTCAGCACAAATCTGCCGCTTGAACATTCATGTTCAAGCTATTTTCTATAGTGTTTTGCTGATTGTTCAAACAATGGTATTAGCATATTAGCATTATTCATTGCCTTCACTCCCTGTGTCAAACGAGCAACGAAACCTTCTAATTTCTGAATGTATTCTTCCTTCGTAATCGTGCCGTCTGATACCATGGTAAGCCCTTTTTCCCAGCTTGCTGTTAGTTCTGCATTCAACAAGGATTTAATCGAAGCATTAACCACATCGTAGATTACTTCTCCCATTAAGGACGGTGTCATTATCTGAGTTTTCTTATTCAGGCTTAGGTATTCTATCTTTACTAGTTTATTCAAGATTTCAGCTCTTGTTGCACTGGTTCCTATTCCACTTCCCTTAATCTGAGCTCGAAGCTCTTCATCTTCAATTAATTGACCTGCATTCTCCATTGCAAGAATCAAAGAACCAGAATTATAACGTTTCGGAGCTGCCGTTTCGCCTTCCTTGATCTGATATGCATTGATATTTAAAAGCATACCCTTTTTCTGATTTTTTATGGTTTCAAAGAAATCAAGTCCCAACTCTTTTTCTTCTTCACTGCTCTCATTCTCAGCATCTTTCTCTGATTGGTTGGTGTCTTCAGGCTTTTGGTTTCCTTTTCCTACTTCCTGCGTAGATCCTTTATAACCAGTAACCTTATAGTATCCCTCCTCCATAAGAACACGGAAATTAGAAAAGAAACATTCTGTTTTCACCTTTGTGGTAATTGCCACCTTCTGATAAACAGCTGGTGGATAGAAGATACTTAAGAATCTCTTTACAATTGCCACATAGATACGTTTACCAGTCTCTGAAAGACTGTTTAAGGCACCAAATCCCTGGCCCGTAGGAATGATAGCGTAATGGTCAGTAATCTGTTTGTCATTTACATAACGTGTCTTAGCAATGTTCTTATAGCTACCACTGTTCATAATCTCTTCTGTGAAGGGCTTAAACTGTGACAGGCTACCAATCCCTGTAATGTTCTTATGAATCTCTTTGGCAACCGCGGTGGAAAGTACTCTGGCATCCGTTCTAGGATAGGTAACTAACTTCTTCTCATACAATTCCTGAGCAAACTTCAAAGTCTCATCAGGGCTGATTTTAAATAGCTTTGAGCATTCATTCTGCAACTCTGCCAAGTTAAATAGCAAAGGAGCATTCTTGTTCTCCTTCTTTTTCTCCATACTCACAATTTCTGCAGTTAGGCTTTTAGAGAGTGGATCCTTTAAGTATTTGGCTTCCTCTAAACTTGTACATTTCATAAGAGAGTCGGTACAGTAATCGATCATCGCCATGGCATCTTCTTTTTCTTTAAAGCCATTTTCTTTATAAAGCTGTGGTGAGAGGTAATATTTTGATCCTTCCACAGCACGGAATTCTCCGTCAAATTTATGTTCACCCCCCCCATCTGCTTCTACTGTCATCATAACACGATAGAAGGGAGTTTTCACAAATTCTCGAATCTCACGTTCTCTTCGAACTACCATTCCAAGTACGCAGGTCATGACACGGCCTACTGCAATCGCAGCATGCTTCTTAGTATTTAAGAACTGATTGACTGGATATCCATACTTTAAGGAAAGCACACGTGAGAAATTAATTCCCATCAGATAGTCCTCTTGAGCTCTTAAGTAAGCAGCAGCAGATAGATTATCATAGGCAGAAAGTGGCTTAGCTTCCTTGATTCCACGAAGTATCTCTTCTTCTGTCTGTGAGTCAATCCAGACACGGCGTTTTTCCTTCCCTTTTGGAACCTGAGCCATCTGATCAACAAGGCGGTAAATATATTCTCCTTCTCGTCCAGAGTCAGTGCAGACGTAAATGGTATCAACATCTGCTCTGTTTAGCAGTCCCTTCACAACATTAAATTGCTTCTTCACTGCTGGGATTATTTCATATTTATATTCCTTCGGCAAGAAAGGGATAGTCTCCAATGACCACTTTTTTAAAGCAGCATCATAGCTTTCTGGATAGCTCATCGTAACAAGATGCCCCACGCACCAAGTAACAATACTGTTCTCCGATTCCATATACCCATCTGATTTTTTAAAGTTTGATTTTAATGCTTTTGCAAATTCCTGAGCTACCGATGGTTTCTCTGAAATAAATAAGCTTTTTCCCATGATTGTTCCAACTTTCCTATTTATCATGTAACTATTTTATAGGCTTCTTCCATCAGTTTTTTGACGGAAGCTCTGAATAGTTATCTTTCTCTTAAACTAAACCTTTCACACTATAGTCCATTGTAACATAAAAAAGCTTCTTTGAAAACACTGCAAAAACTACATTAGCCATCCTAATATTGTTTGTGAAACCACAAGGAATCATAGCATAGACATTTGCCATTCCTTATAATATAATTATGAAAAGAGCAAATTGTCTGCCCAACAGACACTTTGCACTCGAGCGGCTCACAAAGGAGTAAGTAACTTACGCAGCACATTCCTAATAATTATATTCTCAGGAGGTTTACATTGATGTCATTTAAGAAGCAGTACTATGAAAATCTTGCAGACAGCTTAATCGAAAAATTTAATCAACGTGGAATTGAAGGCTATTATTGTGACAATAGCGATGAAGCTGTTAGTATGGCCAAACGATTTCTTACACCAGGCTGTAGTGTTACCTGGGGTGGCTCTATGACTTTAGAAGACATTGGACTCATCGATGATTTGCGTAATTCTGATTATCAGGTGGTGGATCGGGCAACTGCAAAAACACCAGAGGAGGCACGTGCTCTCTATAGTAAAATCGTAACTTGTGACTACTTTTTTATGAGCAGTAATGCAATTACCTTAGATGGCCAACTTATTAATATCGATGGAGCTGGAAATCGTGTTGCCTGTCTTATCACGGGGCCAAAGAATGTAGTTGTCATAGCTGGTATGAATAAAATCGTGACAGATGTAGACTCAGGTATTGCACGCGTCCGTAATATGGCTGCACCTCCGAACTGTATTCGCCTTAGCCGTAAAACTCCTTGTACCGAACTAGGTAGATGCGCTAATTGTTTAAACCCAGATTCTATCTGTAGTAATATTGTTATTACCAGACGTTCTAATATACCGAATCGAATTAAGGTAATCTTAGTTGGTGAAGAATTAGGATATTAATCCAAACTCAGGTAGTTTCTTCAATACTTCAGATATAATATTCCTGTCCAAAGAAGATTTAAATTATCACTTGGCAGCTACATACGAGATATAATGATTTGTCATGAATAAAAAGGGACATACATACTAACGAAAAACGTTAGTATGTATGCCTCTTTTTTGATTATAGTAGAATCAATCTTTATATTATAATTACTTCGGACTTCTTAAACTGTTATAGCCCTTGAACTCGTCCCATCTTAATATAATGGATACTTATCAGTTAAAGACTTCACTAATTTCTTAGCCTGTTCTTTATTCTTCTCAACATCTTTCACTACAAGATAAATCGCTTCTGCTACAACTTCCATGTCTTCTTCTTTAAATCCTCTCGTTGTAATCGCTGCAGTTCCCAATCGGATACCACTGGTTACAAAAGGAGAAGCTGGATCATTCGGAACAGTATTCTTATTGCAGGTTATATTCGCTTCATCTAAAATATGCTCTGCTTCTTTACCTGTGATTCCCATGTTCTGAAGATCAATTAACATCAAGTGATTATCAGTACCACCAGATACAATGTTAAATCCTCTTGACGTCAATGCTTTTGCTAAAGCCTGAGCGTTGGCAATTATCTGAGCTGCATAAGCCTTAAAGCTATCATCCAAAGCTTCCTTAAAGCATACTGCTTTTGCTGCGATAACATGCATTAATGGACCACCCTGAATTCCTGGGAACATTGCTTTATTTAGCTTATGTTCTTCCGCAAACTCAGCACTTGATAAAATCATACCACCTCTTGGTCCACGTAGTGTCTTATGTGTTGTTGTGGTTGTAACATGAGCATATGGTATTGGAGATTCATGATATCCTCCTGCAATTAAACCAGCGATATGAGCCATATCAACCATAAGATAAGCACCAACGGAATCAGCGATTTCACGGAAACGTTTAAAATCAATCTTTCTTGCATAAGCAGAAGCACCTGCAACGATTAATTTAGGGGAGCATTCCTTGGCAATTCTCTCAACTTCATCATAATTGATGAAACCATTATCATCTACTCCATAAGGAACAATATTAAAGTAACTTCCTGAGAAGTTAACTGGACTTCCATGTGTCAAATGGCCACCATGAGCTAAATTCATACCCATTACGGTATCACCATGGGAAAGTAATGCAAAAAATACAGCCATATTTGCCTGCGCGCCTGAATGCGGTTGAACATTGGCATAAGTACAAGCAAACAATTTCTTCGCACGTTCAATCGCAAGGTTCTCAGCGATGTCTACAAATTCACAACCGCCATAATATCTCTTACCAGGATATCCTTCAGCGTACTTGTTTGTTAACGGGCTTCCCATTGCAGCCATAACTGCTTTGCTAACAAAATTCTCAGATGCAATCAACTCAATATGATCATTCTGTCTTGCAATTTCTAAAGTAATGCTCTCAGCTAATTCTGGATCAAATGCTTTTACGTCTTCAAATGAATACATATCTTACGCCCTTTCTTATCCCATACTTATGTTTTTTACGATTTGTAACTAATCAAATCCTTCATAGTTACTCTTATGTCTATTGAATATCTCATGCGATAAACTGCTTTGATGAACTAATTATATCATGAACCCATTCTCTTTTAAAGGCTTACAAATCCAGCATTCATGAATTAATCTAATACTACTTATAAGTTGGATAACTATAGATAAGCTGTACCTTGGCTATTAGAATTTATAATTTTCACCAACAAAAACAAGAGCACACATACCCGCACCGGTATGACTACCAATAACTGGTCCAATGTTGGTGATAATATAATCTTTAATAAGTTTTCTCTCTGTTAACTGATTTGCTATAGCATCAGCATATTCTGGACAACCAGCGTGTCCAATCATAACGGTTTGATTCACTGTATCAATTCCATCTTCCACTAAACGGTTGATTAGATAGTCAATCGCTTTCTTAGTCCCACGTACTTTGGCAGCAACTAAAAGCTTACCTTCTTGATCAACGCTTAAGATAGGACAAATACGTAGTGCAGTCCCTACAACCGCTTCTAAAGAGCTAAGACGTCCTCCGCGTTTTAGATGGTGTAAGTCCTCTACCATAAACCAGTGACAGCACTTTCTTTTATAATCTTCCACATATGCAATCACTTCATCCATGGATTTACCAGCTTTTTGCTGCATGGCAGCTAAATATACAAGTAAACCTTCACCAATGGAAGCACACAAGGAATCAATGACCACAATTCTACGCTCAGGGTACTTCTCTAATAACTGGCTAGCCATCATTCTTCCTGTATTATAAGTTCCACTAAGTCCTGATGAAAATGCTATATATATGATATCGGATCCACTCGTTAATATCGGTTCAAAGAAGTTCTCATAGGTAACTGGATTAATCTGACTTGTTACCGAATTCTCACCGTCTTTTAATCTCTTGTAAAACTCTTCACAGCTTAATTCTCTCTCATCTGGATAATGAGTATATGGTGTATCCCCAAGATGAAAATCCATCGGTATGATACGAACACCAATATCATCAATCACTTCCTGTGTCAGATCAAGTGTTACATCACTTACAATACAAAACTCGCTCATAAACTTCTCCCTTAATTTCTTCTGTAGCGCACATCTATATCATATCATACCCAATAATTTGATATTTGTAAAGAGAATTGCATTGTTATTCCACGCAATAATCCCTTAGTTTATTTACTATAAACTAAGGGATTATTCTTGCAATTGATGTATGTCACATATCTTATAAAACCTTATTCCAGATTGGTATATCCCATAAGGTGAAGATCCACCTCACGGGCTGCTTCACGACCTTCGTGGATTGCCCATACGATCAAGGACTGACCGCGATGCATATCTCCTGTTACAAAGACATTCTTAACGTTAGTTGCATAAGCATTGGCTGCTGTCTTCACATTAGTACGTTCATTCAACTCTACACCAAACGCTTCTGCTACATAGTTTTGAGTGCCTAAAAAGCCTGCTGCAATAAATACTAAATCAACATCTACTTCGTATTCTGAGCCAGCTACTTCAGCCATCATAAAGCGTCCTGATTTCTCATCCTTCTTGCTTTCTAACTTCACAAGTTTCGCTTTTATTAATCTTCCATCTTTATCTTTGATAAATTCCTTTACCGTGGTTTGATATACACGAGGATCTTCTCCAAATACTGCAATTGCTTCCTCTTGACCGTAGTCAGTCTTTAATACCTTAGGCCATTCTGGCCATGGGTTATCTTCTGTACGACTCACTGGAGGTTTTGGCATCATTTCTAATTGAAGAACAGATTTGGCACCCTGGCGGATACTAGTTCCCACACAGTCATTACCAGTATCTCCACCACCGATAACAAGGACTTTTTTACCCTTAGCCGAGATTGCTGCGTTATCTTTAAACTCAGAATCCAATAAGCTCTTAGTGACTGAAGTTAAATAATCCACTGCGAAGTAGATCCCTTTTGCATCTTTTCCTGTCGCGTTGATATCTCTCGGATTTGACGCACCACAAGCTAAGATGACGGAGTCAAACTCTTCTAAGATCTCAGTAGCTTTTTTCGTTTTACCGATATCAGTATTGGTAACAAAGGTAACACCTTCTTCTTTCATGATGTTAATTCGACGGTCAATTACATGCTTATCTAGCTTCATGTTAGGAATACCATACATTAATAAGCCGCCAATACGATCATTGCGTTCAAATACAGTTACCTGATGTCCCCTCTGATTCAACTGATCAGCTGCTGCCAAACCAGATGGACCGGAACCGATGATTGCAACCTTTTTACCAGTACGAACTTTTGGTGGTTTGGCTTTCATAAAGCCATGTTCATAACCATACTCAATAATTCCCTCTTCGTTTTCTTTAATTGTTACTGGTAATCCATTGATATTACATGTACATGATGCTTCACAAGGAGCAGGACATACACGACCTGTAAACTCAGGAAAATTATTGGTCTTTAACAATCGGTTCAATGCCTGCTTCATATTTCCATTATAAAGAGCATCGTTCCATTCTGGTATTAGGTTATACAAAGGGCAACCGGAGGTCATTCCACCAATCATTAGACCTGATTGGCAGAAAGGAACTCCACATTCCATACATCTTGCACCTTGGCATTTTCTTTCCTCTAAACTTAAAGTTGAGTGAAATTCATTGAAGTTTTTGATTCTCTCCTTTGCTTTCACTGCCTCATTACCTTTTCTATCATAATCCATGAATCCAGTTGGTTTTCCCATAACATTCTCCTTTCTAACCTATTTCTTGGTATTTGCAAAAAATGCCTCAATTTGTGCCTGCTCACTGCTTAAACCTTTTTCCTCCATCTGTACGATCGTCTGTAACATTCTGCGATAGTCATGAGGAATGATTTTCTTGAATTTTGGCAAATACTCTGAGAAATTATCAAGGATAAGTTTACCCTTCGCGGAATCCGTATGCTTTACATGATCTTCGATCATCTGCTTCAACTCTAAAACATCGTATTTTAAAGTTATGCTTTCTAAGGAAACCAACTCTTTGTTCAATTTCTTATATAAATTACTATCTTCATCTAGTACATAAGCGATACCACCGCTCATACCAGCTGCGAAGTTCTTACCTGTTCTACCAAGGATAACAGCTCTACCACCAGTCATATACTCACAACCGTGATCCCCAACACCCTCAACAACAGCTGTTGCTCCTGAATTACGTACACAAAAACGTTCACCAGCCACACCGTTGATATAAACTTTACCGCTGGTTGCACCATATAAGGCAACATTACCGATGATGATGTTATCTTCTGCTTTGAAATTACTTCCCTTTGGAGGGTAAACAACTAATTTTCCACCAGATAGACCTTTACCGAAGTAGTCATTACTATCACCAGTCAGCTCTAAGGTTAAACCGTTTGGAATAAATGCTCCAAAGCTTTGCCCCCCGCTGCCATGGCATTTCACCACATAGGTATCGTCTTCCAAGGTATCATCAAAGGCCTTAGTAATCTCAGAACCTAAGATCGTACCAAAGGTACGGTTAATGTTTGAAACTTCAACTTCAATAGTTTTTGATTTCTTTGCTTCGATTGCCGGTCTCAACTTCTTAAGGAGAACTTTCTCATCCATGGTGTTTTGTAAATCAAAGTTATAAATCTGCTTTGGATCAAAACCATAGATCTTATTTGGCTCAGAATAGGTTGCATCTAAGATTCTGGATAGGTCAACTCTTGAAGCTCTCTCCCCTTTTACTACCTTAGCTGGCTTTAATAAGTCAATGCGTCCTACTAATTCGTTCACCGTCTTGATACCAAGCCTCGCCATGTATTCACGAAGTTCCTGTGCAACAAAACGCATGAAATTCTCCACATATTCAGGTTTACCCTTAAAGTTCTTTCTTAACTCAGGGTTCTGAGTTGCAACACCTACTGGACAGGTATCTAAGTGACAAACTCTCATCATGACACAGCCCATGGTAACTAGCGGAGCAGTGGCGAAACCAAATTCTTCTGCACCAAGTAAGGCACCCACTAAAACGTCACGACCGGTCATTAGCTTTCCATCTGTTTCAATCACTACCTTAGAACGTAAGCCATTGGCAATTAAGTTCTGATGGGTTTCTGCAAGACCGAGTTCCCAAGGTAAACCTGCGTTATAGATAGAGTTACGTGGAGCTGCACCTGTACCGCCATCAAAACCAGAGATTAGAATAACACCTGCTCCAGCTTTCGCAACACCTGCTGCAACAGTACCCACTCCTGCTTCGGAAACAAGTTTTACAGAGATTCTAGCATCTTTATTGGAATTCTTTAAATCGTAAATCAACTGAGCTAAATCTTCAATGGAATAGATATCGTGATGAGGTGGTGGGGAGATTAAGCCTACACCTGGGGTTGAATGTCTAGTCTTAGCTACCCATGGATACACTTTACCTGCTGGTAACTGACCACCTTCTCCTGGTTTTGCACCTTGTGCCATCTTAATCTGAATTTCTTTTGCACTTACCAAGTAACGACTGGTTACACCAAAACGCCCGGAAGCTACCTGCTTGATAGCAGAACAGCGATTGATCTCCTCATTCCTAGAAGCAAGACGATCTAAACTTTCACCACCTTCTCCAGAGTTGGACTTACCACCAAGACGGTTCATAGCAATAGCAAGAGTCTCATGAGCTTCCTGTGAGATGGAACCATAGGACATAGCACCTGTTTTGAAGCGTTTCACAATATCTTCAACACTTTCTACTTCATCAATGCTAATTCCTTCTGCAGGGAAATTTAAGTCCAGTAACCCTCTTAAGTTGATGCCTCTCTCTTCCTTGGTAATTGCGTCGGTATATTGTTTGAAGATCTCATAGTTACCTGTTTGAGTTGCTCTCTGTAATAGGTGAATTGTCTGCGGATTGTAGAGATGTTCTTCCTTTCCGCTTCTAAACTTATGGCTACCAGCGCTATCTAACGTTAAATCAACATTTAAACCAAGTGGATCAAAGGCTTTAGTATGAAGTTCATCCACTTGACGTTCAATATCTTTTATGGTGATACCACCAATACGGCTTACCGTATCGGTAAAGTAATTATTAATTACATCTTCTCCAATACCAATTGCTTCAAAGATCTTTGATCCTTGGTAGGATTGAATCGTTGAGATACCCATCTTAGATGCGATCTTTACAATACCGTGAAGAATGGCATGGTTATAATCATTCACCGCTGCATAGTAATCTTTATCCATCATATGATTTTCAATCATTTGCTTGATACTATCCTGTGCTAAATAAGGGTTAACTGCACAGGCACCATAGCCTAATAAAGTAGCAAAGTGGTGGACTTCTCTAGGCTCTGCACTTTCTAAGATCATCGCAAGACTGGTTCTCTTCTTGGTCCGTACCAAATGTTGTTGAAGAGCTGATACTGCAAGCAAGGATGGAATGGCTACATGGTTTTCATCCACACCACGGTCGGATAAGATTAATACGTTCGCTCCTTCTTTATATGCTCGGTCAGCGTCTAAACAAAGATGTTCAATCGCTTTTGTTAAGGCAGTGTTCTTATAGTAGATGATAGGAATTACCTCTACCTTAAATCCGTCTACCTTCATATTCTTAATCTTAAGCAAGTCTGTATTCGTTAAGATTGGATTATTGATCTTTAGAACCTTACAGTTTTCAGGCTTCTCTTCTAATAGATTGCCATCTTCTCCGATATACACCGAAGTACAAGTAACGATTTCTTCACGAATGGCGTCAATTGGTGGGTTGGTTACTTGTGCAAACAATTGACGGAAGTAGTTGAATAATGGTGGATTCTGTCCTGAAAGAACTGGTAGGGAACTATCAGAACCCATAGCCGCTACAGGCTCTGCTCCGGTGTTTGCCATTGGTAAGATGGAGGTCTTGAAGTCTTCATAAGTATAACCAAATGCTTTCTGAAGTCTTGCTCTCTCTTCATAGGTATACTCAGGGATTCTCTGATTTGGAATCGTAAGATTCTTTAATTGAACCAGATTCTGATCTAACCATTCACCGTATGGTTGGCGTTTTGCATAGGATTCCTTTAAATCATCATCATCGATTAAACAGCCTTTCACAGTATCTACTAATAGCATCTTTCCTGGACGAAGTCTTTCCTTTTTGACAATCTTCTCTGGTGGGAAGTCAAGTACACCCACTTCAGAAGATAGGATTAACTGATCATCAGTTGTGATATAGTAACGGGAAGGTCTTAATCCATTACGATCAAGAACTGCACCCATAATATCGCCATCGCTGAATAGGATCGATGCAGGACCATCCCAAGGCTCCATCATTGTTGCATAATATTGATAAAAATCTCTTTTCTCTTCACTAATACTTGCGTCATTTGCCCATGGCTCTGGAATGGTAATCATTACAGCAAGTGGAAGTTCCATTCCGCTCATAACTAAGAATTCTAAGGTATTATCTAACATTGCAGAGTCTGACCCTTCGGTATTGATCACTGGTAATACCTTATGGAATTCTTTCGAGAGTTGTTTGGATTCCATGGTCTCTTCTCTTGCTAACATCTTATCTGCATTACCACGGATGGTATTAATCTCACCGTTATGTACAATGAAACGGTTAGGATGTGCTCTCTGCCAACTTGGGTTAGTGTTGGTAGAGAAACGGGAGTGTACCAAAGCAATCGCTGATTCATACTCCTCACATTGCAAATCTGCGAAGAAAGAGCGAAGCTGTTGTACTAAAAACATACCTTTATATACAATTGTTCTACTGGATAGAGATACAACATAGGTATTATCGTTACTTTGTTCGAAGATACGGCGCGCAATGTAAAGCTTACGGTCAAAGTCTAACCCTTTGTTAATATTCTTTGGACGCTTTACAAAACCCTGCATAATGTATGGCATGCATTCAAGTGCTTTATGTCCTAGGGTTTCTGGGTGGGTAGGAACCTCCCTCCATCCAAGGAAATCAAGTCCTTCTTTTGCTACAATGATTTCAAACATCTTTTTCGCTTGATTTCTTTGAAGCTCGTCTTGAGGAAAGAAGAACATACCGATACCGTAATCTCTTTCCTCTCCTATTTCAATCCCAAGAGCTTTCACTGTTTTCTTAAAAAACTTGTGGGAAATTTGTAAAAGGATACCAACACCATCACCAGTCTTGCCCTCTGCATCCTTTCCAGCACGATGCTCTAGATTCTCGACGATTTTCAATGCACCAGCTACTGTGTTATGCGTTTTTTTCCCTTTAATGTCAACAATTGCCCCAATACCGCAATTATCATGTTCAAATCTTGGATCATATAAGCCTTGTTGGGGGCGCTTACTCTCTTCCATCTTAACCATAATCATCATACCTCATTTCCTTCTTATTTTAACACGTATATGCATCCCATATCATATTAGTGTTTATATCCAATAGGTACAAAAAAAGACGCTCTTAAGTGAAATATACTTAAGAACGTCGTTGTTCAGAAAGATAATAACATATTGTATACATTAATGCAACCACTTTTTTCTTCCGCCTTGCATCGTATGATTGTAGATCCCCAATCTGATTGCCGAATGAAATTCATACTTATCAATTGTTCTCTTCCTGACGATAAACATAATAAGAGTAACATAAGATATCATAGAAAGGGGCAAAGATATGCAAACTTCAAAAAGTACAAACTATGAAAAACTTTATTCATCTACAAATTCAGTGCTATCCAAAGCCTCTTCATCGACTTCAGCAAATACTGTAAAGGCTCAGATAAACTCTTATATCATCGGGCAAATCTTAAAAGGCCAGGTTATCGACCTACAACAAAATTCGATCAAAATTCTACTTACCAATGGCCAACTGCTTCATGCTAGTTTAGAGGACTCAGTTGCTCTTTCCATTCATGACCAGGCTGAATTCGTCGTAACTGAGAATCAAAATAATAGCCTCGTATTAAAGTTACTTACCAATGGATTAGCGAATACAGCAGATGCAACCATTGATAAAGCTCTTGAAGAAGCAAACCTGGTGAAAACCGAGCGAAATGTAGGTATAGTTAAGGAATTATTAAAACAGCAGATGTCAATTGATAAAACTACAATTCAGATGATAGTGCGGCAGTCTTCCCAATTTAAGAATGTCTCGATAGAAAGTTTAGTTCTCATGAATAAACATGGTATTCCAATGACAGATAATAATACCACCCAGTTTGAAGCATATCGTAATTTTGAGCATCGTTTATTAACGCAAGCAAAAGCGCTCTCGACTTCCCTTTTCACCGAGTTATCCACCAATTCCCAGGTAAGTCCTCAGCTTCATCATGAACTAATTAAGCTCGTTTTACTAGAAGGAAGTCAATCAAGGCAAGGCCTGCCACAAGAACTCTACTTTCAGCAGGACGTAGATGTTTCCCCTAAGGCTCAAGAGGCTATGAATAGTAGCAATGCAATGCCTGTTAAGGATCTAGGGATTAGCAACACAGCAGCTGGGCTTCCTAGCTCAACTAAGGATGCCAGCCTTATCTTTCAAGCCTTTAGCTCAGGCCTTAATCCAGAGCAGCTACTAGCTCTTGAGCAAAGTCTTACCCCTGAGTTTCAAGCTTTATTTCCTCAAGAGACAAGACCATCTTTAGAACAGCTTCTAAGGCTGCCTTCAGAGAAGTTATTAACTTCTCCTGAGTATAAGAGTGCACTAGAAACATTACTCCTGAAAAGCTTTACACTGTCTACCGACCAGCTTCTGGATCAGAAGGGTATTTCACATTATTATGAAGAAGTAGAAGAAAAACTAGAGCAACTCAAACAGATTTTCATAAATCTAGAGACTGCTTCCTCTGAGGGAAAACATCATGCTTCCACTACTGTGGTTGATCAGCTGAAAGATAATATTGATTTTATGAAGGTGTTGAACCAGTTTTTTGGTTATGTGCAATTGCCACTGAGACTCCCTAATCAGTATACGAATAGTGAACTCTTTGTATATACCAATAAGAAGCAATTACAGGAAGGAAATAAGAACGTTAGCGTTTTGTTACATCTGAATATGGAACATCTTGGTCCAATTGATTTTCATCTTACCTTATTGGGGCAGCAAGTAACTGCCAAGATCAGTTTATCAAAGGAAGATAGTCTACCACTCATTGAGCAGAATCTCCCTCAGCTTGAGCATGCTTTAGAAGTCAAAGGCTACTCTTTCCAATACAATATCACAAAAATAGATAGTGAAAGCAATGTAGTAAGCTCTTATTTTGACGAGACTCCTTCCGATATGATAATGAAGCGCTACACCTTCGATAAAAGAGCATAAGAAATATAAATAACTGTAGTTTCTTGCAATCTTTTAACAAATACTTTATAATACTTGTAGAATTTTTAGTTAAGGAGTTATCAAAATGAAAAGACGTAGGATGCACAAAAGTACAAACCCTAGCTTGGCTATTGATCTTGGAGTTGGTATACTATTTACCTTGTTCTTAATTTCCTTAGGCTTAATCCTCGCAATCAACTTGCGATTTCTATATTATGCAGATATCAAATGGTTTCACTTAGAAGAAACATCAGGATTGACCTACCAGACTATTAAGGAGAATTATAATGCTTTAATTGATTATTGTTCCCCCTTTTATCAAGGTAAGCTGGTATTTCCAAGCTTAGCTGCTTCTGCCAGTGGACTTTCGCATTTTGCAGAAGTTAAGGTAATCTTTAATGCCTTCTATCTCTTGTTTGTTATCACTTTGATTGCCTTGCTTGTTATCCTCATATTGAAATTAAAAAAAGGACAATATCGGTTTTTCCTTGTATCAAGTATAACCTCCATCGTCCTTCCATTGATTGTTTTAGGCGCTTGTGCCATTGATTTTGATACCACGTTTTTACTCTTTCACAAGATTGCCTTCCGTAATGATGACTGGCTCTTTGATCCTAATACTGATCCAATCATCACCTTATTACCAGAAAGCTTTTTCTTACAATGTGCACTGGTAATTGTAGCTGTTGTCTTGTTAGGAAGCTTAATCCTTTTCCTAATCTATCGTCATTTGAAGAAAAACAATGAAACGGTATCTTTATTACCACGTAAAATGAATTACTATTATTAGTAGCTGATTAAAACCAATATCGATCCATCGTATCTTTATTGATGTTATAGGAGGAATTCTTGTTTGGGAAGCGCATTCTCAGCAGAGTTTCTCCTTTTTCATTATATTCTATAATCTCTTGTTCATCCCCCAATCCAAGTATGATGTGATTACCATACATAAAGGCAGTGCAATTTTTGAAATGAGGAGAAAACTCTAGTTGCATCACATTCCAATATCGGTTTTTATACTCATCAATTAATAATTTGTAAAATAGCGATTTCTCACTCGACCTGTTATCTGCAGATTTATTCGTAGGATTATTATAGTCAATGAGGCTTAGAAAGAACTGCCCCTTATCTAGACCTTTTCCATTGATGTATTTCACCGAATCAATAGAGTATTCGTTGCTTGCTAGTCCTGATTCAGATAATAACAGGGATTCATATTTCGTTTCCTTCCATTGTTGTTCATTACCGAGAATCCAGCGAATCACCGGCTTGGTATAGATATTGTTAATGCGAAATACACTGGACTGTGATTTTGAACAGACAATGACATCCTTACCCTTTATAATCTGTAGATTGCATAAGAGAAAAGCTTGAGTATCTTTAAGTAAATCCGATAATTTTAATCTCGTCTTCCAAACCTTGGCATCAAGATCTAATTGAACAATCTCCTCTATCTCATTGTCTTCTTCCTTCTGAGCCAAGAATAGCATCTTTTGATTAACTTCATCATAATCATAGTCAACAAGCTTATCACTTTCTGGATACTCATAGAATTCCAAAGCTTTTCCAAAGTTATCAACCAATGCATAAACATTATCACTGCACTCATAAAACAGTTTATTATCAACTTGAAGTACTTTCGCTGTTAGATTGGAAACATTGGTTGGTATTTGACTACGTAAGATTCCATTATTATCATAAAATAAATAATAGGCTGACCCTTCCTCATTTTGTGACAAGAAATGAAACAAGCCTCTACTATCACTGTTTGTTTTGTTTTCAACAACTGCGACGCTTGGAGCTATGGTTTCCTCATTCTCCGGTACATAGAGCAGATAGGCGCTGCTATTGAGTTGAGTCCCACTAAGATCACTAAGTTTAATTACTAGCTTATTATATTGGCCAGGAACTAATCCAATAATCTGTCCTTCTACTGCATCAGTAGCAGCATGATTTATATACATGGTTTCCGAGAAATCTGGAATCGCTTTATTTTCTGTTGATATCGTATAATAGAGACTAACTTCTTCATTAGAATCCCCCATATAGACATACAGACTAGAAGTATTTGTCCCATATGGATTCTGAACCAACAAAGGATAATCGATCGAATACTTCTGTTTTCGAATCAGTGTGTTTAGTACTTCTCCAACATTCTCTTGATAAGCTGGATCATAAATACTCTGTTTTCGTTCAAGAGATCTATCTTTCAGCAGTTGTTGAAAGGTAGGCTCATCATAATAGGAATATTGTGTAGTATCTGCAATGGTTGGAGTTGTGGCAGTAAAGCTATTGCTTCTTTTCTCTGCTTTATTAGCGAATCCCCAGAGCTTCCAACCACGGTATGGAGCCTCTAGATTAGCCTGACTACAAGCAGTAAATAAGGTGATACAATAAAGAGCAACTAAGCCCATTACCTTTCCCCGATACCTTCTTGTTTTCAGTCTTACTTCGGTA
Source organism: Bacillota bacterium (assembly GCA_023428885.1). Lineage (GTDB taxonomy): Bacteria > Bacillota > Clostridia > Lachnospirales > Lachnospiraceae > Lachnoclostridium. The sequence continues at coordinate 9,853 of JAEYWQ010000277.1, read as the reverse complement.
AAAAACATCTGCTTTCGCCTCCATTTCTTAGCCTGACGTATGTAACTTTAAAAAGGTCCTGACATCGAATCATTTTCCTTTCAGCGAAAAATAGCAAGACAGAAATCTGTCTTGCTATCATTATTACCTGATTCGATATAAACTTACATGGGAGTCAATACCACAGTTTCCACTTCCTAAAAAATTTTGAATAAAACTGTTAAATTTGCGATGGACAAAACTAAAATAGCGATCAGTTTCGCATAAAGAATTCTTTCTCTTCGTTTTTTCCACTCTGCTCTTGATAACACTCGATCAACCCCTCTTACTCTTCTACACTATAGTTTGGTGCTTCCTTCGTAATATGAATATCGTGTGGATGACTTTCCTTTAAAGAAGCAGCTGAAATTTTAATAAATCTTCCTGTTGTCTTTAAGGTTTCAACATCCTTAGCTCCACAATAACCCATACCAGAACGAAGACCTCCCATTAACTGGAATACAGTATCTTCTACCGTTCCCTTATAGGCAACACGGCCTTCTACGCCTTCTGGAACTAACTTCTTGGCATCAGACTGGAAGTAACGATCTTTACTACCGTTCTCCATGGCAGCAATGGATCCCATTCCACGATATACTTTATATTTTCTACCCTGGAATAATTCGAAGGTTCCTGGACTTTCGTCACAGCCTGCAAAGATGCTACCCATCATACATACGTTGGCACCTGCAGCAAGAGCTTTGGTTAAATCTCCAGAATACTTGATACCACCATCAGCGATGATTGGAACATTATATTCTTTTGCAACCTCATAAGCATCCATAATAGCTGTTATTTGCGGAACACCTATACCTGCAACAACACGGGTTGTACAGATAGAACCTGGACCAATACCAACTTTCACGCAATCTACGCCAGCTTCAATTAAGTCCCTTGTTGCCTCACCAGTTGCTACATTACCAGCAATAATCTGTAATTCTGGATATACTTGGCGAACCTGCTTTACTGTTCTGATTACATTAGCAGAATGACCGTGAGCCGTATCAATTACAATCGCATCTACCTTTGCTTTTACGAGTGCATCTACACGCTCTAAGATATTGTTGGTGATACCAACACCTGCAGCACAGAGCAATCTTCCCTGGGAATCTTTCGCTGCTAAAGGATACTTAATTGCCTTCTCAATATCTTTGATAGTAATAAGTCCCTTTAAATTGCCTTCATCGTCAATAATAGGAAGCTTTTCTTTTCTTGCTTGTCCCAAGATTTTTTTTGCTTCCTCTAATGTAACGCCCTCTTTGGCAGTAACAAGACCTTCACTGGTCATGCTTTCTTTAATTTTTTTTGTAAAATCTGTTTCAAATTTCAAGTCACGGTTCGTAATGATACCAACCAGCTTTTTACCCTCAGTAATCGGTACACCAGAGATACGATACTTTGCCATTAATTCATTGGCATCATGAAGCGTATGTTCAGGTGATAGAGAAAATGGGTCTGTAATAACTCCGTTCTCGGAACGTTTTACTTTATCAACTTCCTCCGCTTGCGCTTCAATTGACATATTCTTATGAATAACACCAATACCCCCCTGTCTAGCCATCGCAATAGCCATACGATGCTCAGTAACAGTATCCATGCCAGCACTCATCAATGGAATATTCAATTTGATTTTTTTAGTCAGATTTGTCGATAATTCAACTTGATTAGGTATTACTTCAGAATAAGCAGGAACTAGTAAAACATCATCAAAAGTAATACCATCGCCGATAATTGCACCCATTTCAAATATCCTCACTTTCACAATAATTTTCACAAGTATACTTTTTTTTATCAGCTATGTCAAGCCTTTTAAGAAAAAACCAAGAACTTCAAAATGATTTTCTGCAGAACAAAGTGTGCCTCGCATACTCTCGCGACCAAAGATCCTTAGAAAGCATACTTTGTTCCCGCGCCGACCAGGTGTCGCGATTTTTGCGACATTTTACCTTACCCGGTCGTGTGCATCTCGGCACGAAGGGCTTTTTATTCAATAGGAAATGCGGAGCAATTTCCTATTGAATAAAAAAATGGTTGCCTCTATATTATGAGACAACCATATCACTTATACTTCAGAAATTTTTCTTGGAGTTTTTTGCTTGATGCATGTCAACATCTTTTCAGATGGCTCAAATAGAATTTTCAGATTATCTCTCTCACCACGACATACAATTGCATAAACCTTCGCATCTGCTTTTAAAGAAGAGAAGTCTTTGGTTACTAAATTCATATGTCTATAGTTGTCCAAAGCATGGGAATTCACTGGGGCTACCATCTCAACCTTATCAAAATCGATTCTTAATATATTCTTTCTTTTTGCATTTCCTGTGATTCGATCAAAATCAATTTGTCCATCGCAATATATATATTCATATTCCACATTGAATCTTGGAAATAAATACACACATACTACTATCATAATACCTGCTATAACAGTAGCAAGTGATCCAAGAAATAACGTTCCCACAAAAAATACTGCTACAATTGCGAATATTATTGCACTCTTAATGAGGTAGCTCTTCATCGTTTTATTCCGCTTAACGCCTGCCTCTGCATATGATTCATTCATACTTTTACAATCCTCCACCTAAATTATGAATTTCCCTTACCTATTTCCCTTACCTATTTCCCTTACCTATTTCTTACTTAACTGTATCTGTCTTCTTTTCCTTAATTATACTAGACAACTTAAAAAAAGTCAAAGTTGAATTCGGGTACAACTTGTCACGTTTACCTTATGTTTGATAGGAAATTCATCGGATTTTCCCATCAAACATAAAAAGGGACTGTCGCAAAATCATAGAGAAGACTAATTTTGCGACAGTCCCTTTATAGGTTTCTATCTAGATTACATCATGCCCATTCCGCCAGGACCGCCTGCTGGCATCGCTGGAGCAGCTTCTTTGATGGTTGCAACAGCAGCTTCTGTTGTTAAGAATGTAGATGCTACAGAAGTAGCGTTCTGTAATGCGCTTCTTGTAACCTTAGCTGGATCAAGGATACCATCCTTCACCATATCTACATATTGCTCAGTCAATGCATTGAATCCCATGCCTGCTTCTTGCTCTTTTACCTTATTAACAATAACAGCGCCTTCAAGACCTGCATTGTAAGCGATGCAGTAAAGTGGAGACTCAAGAGCCTTTAAGATAATATTTGCACCAGTTTTCTCATCTCCTTCGAGGGTTTGAGCTAACTTAGCTACTTCTTTGGATGCATGGATATAAGCGGAACCGCCACCTGCGATAATACCTTCTTCCACAGCCGCCTTAGTTGCTGCTAAAGCATCTTCCATACGAAGTTTATTTTCTTTCATTTCTGTTTCAGTTGCAGCACCAACACGGATAACTGCTACGCCACCTGCAAGTTTAGCAAGTCTTTCCTGAAGTTTCTCACGATCGAATTCAGAAGTTGTTTCTTCAATCTGAGCACGGATCTGAGCGATTCTGGCAGAGATTTCTGCTTTATCACCTTCACCATCAACAATGATAGTATTTTCTTTTTGAACTTTAACAGATTTAGCTCGACCAAGTTGATCAAGAGTTGTTTCTTTTAATTCAAGACCAAGTTCGTCAGAGATTACAGTACCACCAGTTAAGATTGCGATATCTTGAAGCATTGCTTTTCTTCTATCACCATAACCAGGTGCCTTAACACCAACAACAACGAAAGTTCCTCTTAATTTATTGATTACTAAAGTTGTTAATGCTTCACCTTCAATATCTTCAGCAATGATTAATAGTCTCTGTCCGCTCTGAACAATTTGCTCTAAGATAGGAAGAATCTCTTGAATATTGCTAATTTTCTTATCAGTGATTAAGATATATGGATTATCAAGGTTTGCTTCCATCTTATCCATATCAGTTGCCATGTATGCGGATACATATCCACGATCAAACTGCATACCTTCTACTAGGTCAAGTTCTGTCATCATAGTCTTAGACTCTTCAATAGTAATAACACCGTCTTTGCTTACTTTCTCCATAGCGTCAGCAACTAATTCGCCAACTGTATCATCTCCAGCAGAGATAGCTGCAACCTTTGCAATCTGCTCTTTGCCTGTGATCTTAGAACTCATCTTAGAAATTGCTTCTACAGCACAGTCAGTTGCTTTCTTCATACCCTTTCTTAAGATAATTGGGTTTGCACCTGCTGCAAGATTTTTCATTCCTTCATTAATCATTGCCTGAGCTAATACAGTAGCAGTTGTAGTACCATCACCAGCTACATCATTGGTTTTAGTTGCTACTTCTTTTACTAGCTGAGCGCCCATGTTCTCAAAAGCATCTTCTAATTCGATTTCCTTAGCGATGGTAACACCATCGTTTGTAATCAATGGAGCACCAAAGGATTTGTCAAGAACTACGTTTCTTCCCTTTGGTCCTAATGTAACCTTAACGGTATTTGCTAATTTATTTACACCCGCTTCCAGTGCCACTCTGGCATCTGTACTATATTTAATGTCCTTAGCCATATTCTAAATCCTCCTCGTATTAATACTCTACAATTGCAACTATATCGTTTTGTTTTACAACAATAAATTCTTCTTCATCAAGCTTTACTTCAGTTCCAGCATATTTGGAGTAGATCACCTTATCTCCAACTTTCACTTGCATAGTAACTTCTTTACCATCAACAATACCGCCAGGACCAACGGCTACTACCTCTGCTTGCTGTGGTTTTTCTTTCGCCTGACCCGGTAAAACGATTCCGGATTTGGTTGTTTCTTCAGCAACCAACTGTTTTAAAACTACTTTGTCTCCTAATGGTACTAACTTCATTGTGAAATCCTCCTTTTTCAAAAAGCTTTTCTGTTATTAGCACTCATTTAAGTCGAGTGCTAATTCTTGAATATATATTAGTGAATTTTTATCCAAAGTGCAACTTTACTTTTTAAATAATTTCATCTAAAAAGCATACTTACTTAATATATGCTCGTGTATACTCCCTTATTCTCACTTTTTCTATTTTTTTTATAGTCTGTTCAAGTAGATATAGATGGATTAGATGGCAAAATCCAATCCATGAAAGCGCAAGATGGAATTACACATAGTACTCTTACTTAATAAATTATATCCTCTTTTTTTTGACATTATAAGTAGAATGTGGCACAATATGTTTATTCTTTCATTTTTATTATGCTCAAAGAACAGAAAGGGAGTTTACATATGCTATTAAGAATTATCAAGTTTGGATTTGCTATCCTTTTATCCATTCTAGCAATTGGACTAGTTGCTTATACTGGAATTGAAGTATTCTCATTCAATGTTATGTACGGCTTATCAGCTATCATATTTGGTGGCTTTGTCATATCGTCACTATCCCTATTATTAGGTCTACTTTTTACCTCTGCATTCCAAACTGCAAAATACAAACAATGGAGCAAACTTCTTGCCTTATCCTTGGTTTTTATTTTTTATTTCTTGGTAATCATAAACCTGTTATTTACCAGTCGTTATTCCTGGTACCAGGAACTTAGCGTATATGGCATATGGCAGCGTATACAGCTTAGTGCTAATTTCATACCTTTTAAAACCATTAAAGCTTCTCTTTCCTCATCTGAAAGTTATGCTATTAGAAATCTGTTTGGTAACTTTTTCTTAATGACACCTATGGGATTTTTCCTACCTATTTATTTTAATATATTAAAAAAGTTTCTTCCCTTTGTGATAACAATGACGCTTGGTATCTTTTTGATTGAACTGCTCCAATTAATAACATATGTTGGAGTCTTTGATGTTGATGATATCATCCTCAATCTTTTTGGTGCCGTGCTCTTCTATTTCCTATTCCGTATTCCAGTGATTGCAAAGATTTCCGAGAGAATTCGGGCATAACAAATTATCTGCACGGCAGAAACTATGTATCCCAGGAGGATAAAACAAAAAGAGGTGGGTGATGACACATGTCATTACCCACCTCTTTTTGTCACGGCCTTTTGTCACATCTTCTTGGCCAAACTATTCTATCTCAACAGAATTTGTTTTTATTATTGATCTTGGTAGAGCATCCTTAGAATTCTTCCAAGGTTCATTCACATAACGGTAATCAAATTTATCGATAAACCAAGATAAATCATCACGAACACGCTTCATGTTCTCTAGATAGATATGATTTAAGTCTTGTAAGAACTGCTCTTTCATATCTCCACTTAAGTATTCTTGTCCCTGGGAATATAGTAAGCCATAATGTTTGTTACATACCCCTTTGGATTTGCGGAATTTCACACGAAATTCTTCTTCTCTCTTATATAAGTACAAAACACAAGAAATATGGAGTGAAAACATTGAGTTAATTTTACGACATACATAACAGGAATGATTCAGATTCGTAATATAATCAACAATTGGCGAGCTTGAATCCTTCTTCTTAAAAAGACCTCCACTCTGCGACTGCTTGCCCTTCATTTGTGGTGTAAGATCGTTAATGGTCTTATCCATATGCGTTTTTAACATAAGAGCTAAGCCAAGACGATTTTGATTCTTATACATAAGTCTTATGTGATTGGAGCAAAAGCCTATCTTATCCGTTTCTAAACGGACATCATCCTCCATATAGCTAGTTCCCATGACGAAATCTATGGCATTATTCTGCAAAACTTCATACATTGCACATATCGGGCATTCACAATCCTTATCAAATGCATCATTTACTGGTATGGTGTAGAGTTGCTCGTTCAATTGGTTTCCTCCGAAATCAGTTGCTTAATCTGTCTTGCTTTCTCCTTAATACGTTCATTCGCTTCACGGGAAGTGATTACTTTCGATATAAAACGTGTAGCCTCTTCATATTTTCCAACTCTTCTTGCTAAGTCAGCTAATAAATACGTAATCGTTAATTCATCCATTCCACACATTGGGAACATTTCCTTAGAGAATGCTTCTGAGAAGCCTCCATATGCATTCACCAAGAATTCCTGCTCTTGATTCACTAAGTCTTGCGTAACCTTTGCGTAGTTAGGTGTATCTTCTGGTAAGCTTTCTCTCTTACCACGAATCAACCAAGCGGTTTTCAAACATGTATATGCACGCTCGCTTAATTTACCATGCTTTACAATCGTATTAATTAACGCTAATTTATGTTTTGTAATCGCTTCATCATAAGATAATATGTCACCCTCGCTAGGAGCTCCCTTATAAGATGCTGAAATATTTGTTTTAATTAACTTCGCTTGAGCAGATGTCATATAATTAAAGAAACGATTCAAGGAAGCATAACCGCAAGTAGGGCATGCAATTACATCATACTTTAATGGATCCACCAAATGATACTTAGGTCGTAAATCTGTATCGGCTGATATCAGCTTAACCTTACCTGTTTTCACTGTTTTACTCTTAAATTCTGCGTCACAAACAGGGCATTTATATGATTTTTCAAAAATAATATCAGCTTCACTAAACTGCTTTTCTGTTGACTTATCGTCTTGTTTTTTCTGAGTATCTTGGGCCTCATAAACGCTCATATTGGATAAATTTCCAAGTCCCATAGATTCCAGTCCTGAAAATAAATTTGCCATTCGCACTTCCTCCTTAGGCTGGTTCTTACAGCTTATGTTTACTATCATATCACAATATCTTTAAATAGAAAAGAGCTATTAGCTGATGATAAGGAATTCTTACTATTTTACGACATAGTTAGCACGATATTCTGCTAACAATAAGTCTACCATTCTTCCATAGCTTTGAATACCATCTTCCTGATTATTCATCACAAGATATGTGTTATTTATATTCTCAACAGTATTACTGATGACTTGATTTTCAAATTGTCTCCAGTATTCTGAGTTGGCATTTAGATCCAAACGTACCTCATTGCTATAAGTTGCAGCTACTTCTCGATATAAGTCAACATTCTTATCATATAAGGCATTACCAGCGATGATGAGTGCCTCCATATAACCGCTATACTGAAGATCCACATGATCTGAGTTAATAGTTACCAGATAAGCGATATAATTGGCCTCGTCCTCCCTCATAAACCCACGTTGATGAGCCATCTCATGACCCATGGTGGAAGGAATCGAATAGTCCGGAATTGCTACATTAACGTTTGCTTCTACGGTAAATGGTATATAAATTCCAGTTAACTCCATACGAGACATCACATCGGAGAATAAGATTGCTTTTGGCTGCGGGTACCAACCAGATAAAATTGAATACTCCTTAGCTGTCTTTTGGTATGCTTTTACCATTTCTTTGCCTAACTCCTGTATCGACATGGACAATTGAAACACACCTTGTTCATCTTCATTTGTGGTCTGAAGACGTATAACATTCGCTTGCTCTGCAAGTAACATGCATAAGGCAAAGAGTTCTTCTTCGGTAGAATCTAATACTTGAAGGTGACTATAGTAACTAAAAGGGTAACGGTAATAATTAACTCCGCAAGCCACCACATAGATAAAGTATAGGCTACTAACCGCACACAATATATTAATGAATGCTTTCCCTATAATCAGTTTTCGTCTCCCTTTTCCCTTAATAAGATGTATTATTAAGAGAATCATTAAAACGGTTAATCCGATTGGCAGTAACAACAAGCAAATTTCAGCCAGCGAGAAAGGAAAAATTCCAGAAATTCGTGATATCACAACAGATATCACACGGTAGATCCTCTTTGCAAAGATTTCTTCTGCAAAAAAGGAACTTTTCTTTGCTAAAAATATAATCATCAAGGAAAGGGGGAATAAAAGGATAAGCAAGTTGCGTTTTAGGTTCAGTAATTGTTTCATTAATCCTCCATACTTCCAAGAAACCGCGATTTTGGGTATCAGAGCTTAAGCTATTCAGTAAAGGAGATATCTACATCTCCACTAGTCACAGTTAGTTTAATCAGTTTTTCAGACCCTAGGTCGATAAAGACACTATTCTTATAAACCTCATCACCTATTTTAGTCCTTCCATATTCATTTTGAATCTTATATTTATAATCCTCATACTTTCCAACCAATTCTAGATCCACATTCCCATAAGAGTTCTCAATATCAACTTCGCCAAAGATACTGTTATTAATTGCTACATCTCCACTATCAAAGTATCCCGATAATTTAGCAACTGAGGAATGATTAAGTTCTACACCGCCATAGTTGTTATGAAGATTAACCTCCTGGTAGTTGATGTCTTCTAACTCCAAGCTACCACTGCTCATATTAAGCTTTAACTGATTTGCTGCAGTTGTTCCCATATTGAGTTCTCTAAGTCGGACTTCCCCATAGGTATTAGCAATCTCTAAATTATTGATATTACTTTTTTCAATTTCGATTTTTCCGGATGACACATCAAGCTTTAATGTTTCCGCCGTGCAATTATTAAGTATTGTCTCACCATAGCGATTTGTAATTGATACAGTATCAGCCAGAAATGCTCCCATGTAACAATCACCAGAGGATTTGGTAACCTTTATAGAGTCAAAACTTGTAGTTGTTGGAATATAAATTTTTAGATAATTTTCATGATTCATCTTAATAGAATAACTACCTGTATTGAGATTACGATCTGAAAAATTTAAGCTTCCATCTTCAATTGTTAAGGATGGTTTATTATTAATGTAGTAATAGGAATATTCCATGTAATATCCATCGGAAGCAATTACTTCAAAATCAGCATAAGTTGAATCTATATTGATTGTCTTTAATTCTTCAATTGCAACTTTCTCGGATGTGAAATGGGTCATATCTTTTTCGGTATAAACTTTACCATCAAAGTTAAGCTCTCCCCCAAATCGACATCCGGAAAGTAATATTGCAAGCAAGCTGCAGCCTGCTACTAACTGACTTATTTTTCTCATATCTTCACCCCAATTTTCTAAAGATAGATTAACGTGCTATACTCTTTTATAC